>CAZZVG010000296.1:0-7003 GCA_964657295.1 Iningainema sp.
GACTCTCAAATTCCAGACATTCAATAAAGTCCAGGTTTTAACCGTTTAGAGTATAAATCACTCTGTAAATATTGAATTGAACCCAAACAGCCCCTCCATTTGTGATGATAATTGGAACTCACGATCTCCGCTTAGTCGCATTTTCTCTAATGATTGCCGTACTGGCATCATACACAGCACTGGAACTGGTCGCCAGAGTGACACTCACACAAGGGTTGGCTCGCATCATCTGGCTGACTGGTAGTGCAATAATTATGGGAATTGGCATCTGGTCAATGCACTTTGTGGGAATGCTAGCATTAAGTTTACCAGTACCCATCTACTATGATGTTCCAACTGTGTTGCTCTCAATGCTGGCAGCAGTCATTGCTTCCTTTGCGGCACTCCTATTGGCGAGTCGCTCAATCCTTAACCAACTCCAACTACTGGGTGGTAGTGTTTTCATGGGAGGAGCGATCGCTTCTATGCACTACATCGGGATGGTAGCGATACACACTCAGGCGCTCTTGCATTATAACCATCTGTTGGTAGCACTGTCAGTGGGCATTGCTATCAGTGCATCTTATGTGGCGTTATGGTTAGCGTTTCAACTGCGGGGTCAAATGACTTGGAACTGGCACAAATTTTTGAGCGCAGTTTTGATGGGAGGGGCAATTGGCGGGATGCATTACACCGCAATGGCAGCAGCGCACTTCACACTGGTTTTAGGTTTTCGACCTGTTACCGACTACACGTTGAATCCGAGTATGCTAGCTGTAGTCATTGGCATGACTACCCTGGTCATTTTGGGTTCAATACTGCTAGTTTCTCTGGTAAATCAGCACCGCTCTGTTCAACTTAAGGCTCAGGAATTGCTACAGAATGTTATTCTCAAGATGCATGTTGGCGTGCTTTTACTAGGACCGCAATGGGAAATCAACCTAAGTAACCCAGCAGCTTGTATTTTACTGGGTCGAATAGAAAGTCAATTGCTTGGCACGACTGCTTTTAGTACCGATTGGGATGTGATTCACTCTGATGAAACCTTCTCTGTGCCACAGTTACTGCAAACTAAGTGTAGATTACGGAATGTTGTCGTGGGTATGTACCGTCCTATTACCCAAGACAGGGTATGGTTGCTAGTAAATGCCGAGCCGCAACTTGCCGCAGATGGCAGTGTGGAGCAAGTTATCTGCACTTTGAGTGACATAACCGAGCAGAAGCAGGCAGAAGAATTACTGCATCGCACTAATTCAGTTTTGAAGGCTCAACAAGAGGCAGCAATAGACGGGATTTTTTTGGTTGACGAGAACAGACAGGTTATGTCGTACAATCATCGCTATAAGCAGATGTGGCAGATTCCTGATCATCTCATTAAGTCTGGTGATGCCAGAAAATTGCTTTCCTTTGTGCTGTCAAGTCTCAAACAGCCACAAGACTTCCTTGATCGGGTGGAATTTTTGTATGCACATCCTCACGAACAAAGCCGCGATGAAATTTACTTGAATGATGGGCGCATTTTTGATCGTTACTCAGCCCCTGTGCTTTCTCCAGAAGGCAGCGTAACATTTGGTAGAATCTGGTATTTTCGAGACATAACTGAGCGCAAGCAGGCGGAGTCAGAGAGATTACAGCTAGCTAATCACATCAAATTGCTGCTCGAATCGACAGATGAAGGGATCTATGGCATCAATATGCAAGGATGCTGTACGTTTATTAACACAGCCGGAGCTAAAATGCTCGGTTATAAGCCCGATGAGGTGATAGGTTGGGATATGCACAAGTTAATTCATCATAGTTACAGTAATGGCAGCTCTTACCCTAATGTTCGATGTCCGATCTTTCAGGCTTTCCGCATCGGACTAAGTTGCCATGTGGACAGCGAAGTTTTATGGCGTTCGGATGGGACTTTTTTCGCTGCTGAGTATTCTTCTTATCCAATAATCGAGAGCCTTGAGATCAAAGGTGCTGTTGTGACTTTCCGCGATATTACAGAGCGTAAACAGGCAGAGGAATCATTGCGAAAGTCGGAAACACAATTGAGAGAACAAGCAACCAAGTTGAAGCGAACTTTAGATGAACTCCAACAAACCCAAGCCCAGCTGATTCAGACTGAAAAAATGTCCAGTCTTGGTCAAATGGTAGCAGGCATGGCTCACGAAATTAACAACCCGATGAGCTTTGTCTACGGCAACCTCCAGTATAGCAAAGAGTATATTCGAGACTTGCTGAAACTGCTACAGCTCTACGAGGAACAATACCCCCGACCAACACCTGCAATTCAAGCATATATTGAAGACATTGACTTGGAATTTCTTAGAGAGGACTTACCTAAAATGCTGGATTCCATGGAAATGGGTGCAGAACGCATTTGTTCTTTAGTCTTATCGCTACGCAACTTCTCTCGTCTTGATGAAGCACAGGTAAAACAAGTTGACCTACACGAAGGCATTGACAACACACTGTTAATTCTCAATCACTATCTGAAAACTGGGATTACCATCAGCAAGCAGTATGATGACTTGCCCTTAGTAGAATGCTATCCCGACCAGATTAACCAGGTGTTTATGAATCTCCTCAGTAATGCGATTGATGCTTTGGAAGAGTCATTACTCATTAGGAAGCACCGCGTGCAAGAGATTATTCTAAGCGACTTCCGTCGCTTAGAACTAAGTTCGCTTTCTGAAAAAAATTCTTATGAATGTTTCCCACAGAAAGAAACTGTTCGTCGCGTTGAAGCAGGTGGCGTTGATCAGTTCATGGTAGAGAACAAAGAACAAACGATCGCCCCTACTATTTATATTTTTACGGAAGTCGTTGAGCCAAATCTAGTTAAAATTCACATTGCTGATAATGGTCCGGGAATTCCATCAGAAATTCTCAACAAGATATTTGATCCATTTTTCACAACCAAACCCGTTGGTAAAGGCACGGGCTTAGGGCTTTCAATTTGCTACCAGATTATTGAAAAGCATCAAGGTCAACTCTCGGTCAATTCCCAAATTGGTCAGGGAACCGAGTTTGTGATTACTCTGCCAATTCAGCGTGAGCAAGAGAATTCAGAATATTCGGACTTGGCTTAAATTTGTTTTCTTGATGAAATTTTAAACTAAGTCGCTCAAAACTGTCAACAAGCTTTAAACATCAAACATTCTTCCAGAAATCGCTGGGGAATTTCTGGACAATCTCCCCAGTGCATGTGAATATAGGAAGCGTGTAGAGAAGGAGGCAAACTCCATCCCTCATACCCTGTAGATTCTTCGGTGTCACAGCGATAAGTTTGAAACATGGGAGAATCGGGAATTGACGTTAACCGGGAACGGTGAAACTCATGACCGTATACTGTTATACCTGTTTGTACTAACAAACTGTCTTGGAGAGCGACAGCTCGACGATAACCTAAATTAAGACTGCCACCCATGATGGCTGTTGTCGGTAATACTCCCACCATCGACCAAGACTTACCCTCAAAATCAACAATCTGGTTGCAAAAATACATTAGTCCTCCACACTCAGCTATTGTGGGCATTCCTGCAAGGACTAAGGTTTTCACAGTATGACAAGCATTGGTATTTGCTGCAAGTTGTTGGGCAAAGACTTCTGGAAAACCACCGCCAAAATACATTCCCTGCACGGAGTCTGGTACCGCATCTTCTATTGGACTCCAAAAAACCAGTTCTGCACCCAGCTGTTGCAGCAAGTCGAGATTATCTTGATAGTAGAAATTGAACGCGCGATCGCAAGCAACGGCAATTTTTACACGGGGGGAGGGGGAGAGGGGGGGAGAGAAATTGCGTTCTTGCTCCCGTGTTTTCAATAGTGGTAATAAGCTTTGCCAGTCGAAGCAAGTATCGCCTAAATCAGCAAGTCGCTCAATCAAAGCATTCATTTGCGGGAGTTCTGCGGTGGGTACTAAACCCAAATGGCGATCAGGAATTGTGATGTGATCCTCACGACGCAGGACACCGAGAATTGGTAATTGTAGGGGTTCTAGGGCACTTTTTAGTAAGAATAAATGGCGATCGCTACCCACCCGATTGAGGATGATCCCAACAATTTTGATTGTGGGATCAAAGGTGCGATAACCATGTGCGATCGCGGCTACAGATCCAGACAACCGACTACAATCGATCACCAATACTACAGATAAATCCAGCAGTCGCGCTATATGAGCCGTACTAGCAAAATTAGTAACTTGTCCTTCGTCATTCTCTTTCACAAATGACGAAACACCATCAAACAGTCCCATCACACCTTCTACGACAGAATATTCACATTGAGCATGATGCGTAAAACACTGCTTGACGTATGTAACAGATGTCAGCACTGGGTCTAAATTTCGACAAGCACGCTGAGTCACGTACTGGTGAAACATCGGATCGATATAATCTGGGCCCACTTTGAAAGATTGTACTTCCACACCCCTTCGGCGTAAAGATGCCAAAAGGGTGAGTGTGACCGTTGTCTTACCCACCCCACTGCGTTCTCCGGCAATAACCAAAGTCATAAATTAGTTGTAATTGTAAGTTGTTTTTTTACAACTTACAATTAACCACTAACAATTAACAATTAATTTTAGTTGTTCTTAGTGACAACTAACTATTAGCAAGATTAAGCAACTTAGCTGTCACCGCAAGACTTTCTTCAAACAGAGCTTCTCTACCCCAGCGTTGTACCTGCTGACTTAGCAAAACTTCTGCCTTTTGTTCTGAAAGTGAAGTCACCTGTTGAAATACACCACTAGACTGAGCACCACCTTGTGTTTCCATCCGCATACAACCCCCTGTCTCAGAACAGATGAGTGTACCGGCGTTTGCCTGCGAATTGGTGGAGTTCAAACGCAAAGCAATCAAGTCACCAGCAACATCACCGATATCAGCGACTGGAACTCCTGCTAACTCGACTTCTATTTGCCGTTGTTCTTTGCCAACAAACTGAATTTTCGTAATGTCGTAATCGCCGTATTCTTCTTTAAAGGAAACCGGAAGCCAATTTAACCGACTTGCCAGCCAACTCGCAAACATCAACGCTTGTACGGGATTCCCTTTTTCATAATCAATGTTTACTCTATCGACTTCTTCAAGAACAGAACGACGCTGTGGTGAATCATAGGCTTCAGCAGTCAACTCTTGCCATCCTAAAAGACGACGCCAATTCAGATCAGCCAGGGGCACGCCACTTTCTACTAACTCTTGGAGTCTCAGCAGATCAACTTCTGGCTTGTTAAAATTACAGGAGTCTACAATAACGTTGTTACAGACTCCTGCCAGCCGCTTGAATAATGGATTGTTGGGATCTGGCGTTGCTTTCCACCAGATAAACTTGGGCAAGCCGCCAATCAATAATGACGGAATCATCCCACCAATCCTTTCCAACGCAGCAGCCGTTCCGCTCAGTGTAATGTATTCGCAGCAGACAAGTGTACTTGACGATTGCTTTTGGATGGGGCAATAAGCGGAGACTTGCGCCTTTACGCCTTCGTCTTCGCCAGCAATGGGAGACAGGGCAATAATGCGGCAAGGGTTGCGCAGGGCAATCTCATCAGCGATCGTCGGACTGGTTGCATTCGTACCATAAGACACACCACTAGAACCATTATCTGCTGTCAACCCACCGCCTTGACGTTTGGCGATGTCTTCCCGCAATACAGCTCGAGTTTCAGGTGTTGCTTTTCCAGTCTCTGCTAATTTATGTTTCTTTTGCACTTCTCGCAGTGCCGTTTGTGTTTGCGGTCCAATAATGCCATCAATCGGACCGTGATAAAATCCCAAAGCAGCTAACAGAAACTGGGTTTCTTCTGGTTCGTAAACCACCAAACTAAATGTTGTTGCCCGTGTAGCCGCAGGCAGTGCACCATCCTCACCAGCAATGCCGTAACTTTGCCAGATTTGACTCAGTTCCGCTTCAATGTCTGAGAGCGAAATATCCTTCGGTGCTTGAAGTGAAAAAATAGTAGGAGATTGGGAAGTCATATGAAATTTTAGATTTTTGGATTTTGTGGAAAGTTGCGCCCGTAGTCTGCACATTCGGTGAAACTTTACCGCACTGAATGCAAACAGCACGCTTTTAGTTTCACTCGAAGAAAGCAAACTTTCCTGCACAGGATGCGTGGATTCTAGATTTTAGATTGTTAGTGATTGGTTGTTAGTTGTTAATTGAGACTAAAAACTAAACAACAATTTACTAACTACTGTACGGGCGGGTTTGCGAGGATTGTTCGTTTTTACTCACAAGTTGCTCAATTAAACCCGCCCCTACTAACTAACTACTAACGCATAACCCCTCTCTTCCAATCTAAAATCTACAATCTACAATTTTACAGTCTGCGCCAGCGACGACCATCTTGGTTGATTAACAATTCAGCTTCAGCTGGTTCCCAGGTACCTGCTTCATATTGAGGAACAGACGCTGGATCTGCGGGTGCCTCCCAGACAGAAAGGGCTGGTGTTACAACCTGCCAAGCAGCTTCCACTTCGTCCGCTCTTGTAAACAATGTCTGATCGCCCATCATACAATCTAGTAGCAGGCGGTCATAGGCATCGGAAGTTGCTTGGATGCCGAAGGAACCATAACTAAAGTCCATATCAACAGAACGAGTGCGAAATTCTGCCCCTGGCATCTTGACATCAAAACGTAGAGAAATGCCTTCATTTGGCTGGATTCGCAGTGCCAAAATATTACCACTCATCTGATGTGCCACAGATGTAAACATCCGAGAAGGGACTTCGCGGAAGTGGATCGAAATCTCACTCACTTTTTTCGGCATCCGTTTCCCTGTCCGTAGGTAAAAAGGAACACCATGCCAGCGCCAGTTATCAACTAAAAACTTCATGGCAACATATGCTGGGGTGGTGGAGTCCGGTTTAACTCCAGGCTCTTCACGATACCCTGGTACTGGTTTCCCCTTCATCCACCCAGCACTATATTGACCTCGCACTGCTGAAAGATGTAGATTGTGAATATCAGCCAAACGAGTTGCTTGGAGTACCTTCACTTTTTCTGTACGTATGCTGTCGGCATTCAG
>CAZZVG010000297.1:0-6986 GCA_964657295.1 Iningainema sp.
CTCTGTAAGCGTAAACCCTAAACGTTTAGCTTGTTTGATTAGCATCAAACGATCAATTACAGACTTGGAATATTCTTTGTAACTATTGCTTCTTCGATAGATATGAGTTGGCTCAATTAGTCCTTTCTTTTCATAGAAACGGATTGTATCAACTGAAAAACCTGTTCTTTGTGCTAAATCACTAATCAGCATAATTACTCATTGACCTTAGAGTATACTCCACAGTCTATCCTATAGTCAGGTCAATTTTGTACAGAAGACAACATGAACTACATCGTTATTACAGGAGTTTCGTCAGGGATTGGATATGGGGCGGCAAAAGAGTTTGCCAGTCATGGCTATCATGTCTTTGGCAGTACTCGTCAGATGCAAGATGCTGCTCGGATAAAAGCTGAAATTGGCACAAATTTTACGCCACTATTGTTCGATATTACCGATGGAGAAGCTGTAAAAGAGGCGGCAAGGCAAGTTGAAGTGATCACAGGCAAGGAAGGTATCACTGGGCTGATTAACAATGCTGGTATTGCAACCTGTGGTCCTTTAATGCACCAACCTCTAGATGAAATTCGCTTACAGTTTGAAGTGAACGTCATCGGACAAATTAGCGTCATCCAAGCATTTCTTCCTCTTTTAGGAGCTAGAAAAGGCATGAGAAATAAACCTGGACGAATTCTCAATATTAGCTCTGTGGGAGGGAAACTAGCTGCACCGTTTCTTGGTGCTTATGCTGGAAGCAAACATGCTATGGAAGGGATTTCGCAGAGCTTGCGAAGAGAACTGCAACTCTACGGAATTGATGTTATTGTTATTGGACCTGGAGCAGTCAACACATCTATTTGGGATAAAGAAACTGTTCAAGATCTCAGCAAATATTCCCAAACAGATTATGAAGAATCTCTTGAAGCATTTCAAAAATATGCGATAGCACTTGGCTTGCAGGGCTATTCTCCAGAAATGTTAGGAAAATTTCTCAGAAAGGTTTTGGAGACTCAAAAGCCTAAAACAAGATATACTATCCTTCCACACCACTTGAGAGATTGGACAATCCCAATCTTGCTACCAGCTCGCTGGTTAGATAAATTGATTGGGAAAAACATCGGTCTTCTAAGAAAGTAACACACCAACATGTCCTACCTTGCCAAAATCGCATACCACTCATCATCAGAAAGCGGTTTTACCTCTAACTGGATACCAAAACAATGACTTGCTGCTGCAATCAAAGCATCAATAATCTTCTCAGTATTTAGATCTTGAGGAAGTTGCGGGGTTGGATGTGATGCCACACCAAACACTTGTGCAAACAAATCTGTATCTGGTTGCCAGCAGATGGAACCGTGTTGCAGAATTGTTTCACCTCGTCGCAGTTGGGCGCTGCCGATGAGTTTACTACCGTTGGGCAAAATTAAATCTGCACCAGTTGCTGTGCCAAAACAGTTCGGGTTTTGGATATAGCCGCGTCCAGCTGTACCGTAGTGTAAATCAACGCCGAGCGATCGCCACCCTTGAATCAAAAACTCACAAATTTTTTGGTATATTTGCATACGATGACCTTTGAGTCCAGAGACAACAAGGGCGTAAGTTAAATCTCCTTGGTGCAGCACCGCTCTACCCCCTGTGGGACGCCGCACCAACTCCACTTTCTTTTCTTGCCAAAACAAATGCTGCCAATGTTCCGGGTATTTATGTTGATGATAGCCGAGAGAAATAGCAGGTGGCGACCAAGTGTAAAACCGCAACGTTGGGGGATGCCCCAACTGTTGCTGTTTTAGCAACCAGCAGTCAATAGCCATCTGCACGTTGCCAGAAGCTTCCAGCAACGGAATCAGTCGCCACACTGGGCAATCATCTGTGACGAGTTTCATAAACTAAACTGTTCCTTCTCTTCAGATGTGAGGCTTCTGTCGAAAAAAGCTAAAAAACACCCTCCCAAATTTTACCCACTCATGCCAAGAAATTTGGGAAGGTTCAATCTTCTCTTAGTCCTATTCGGGTTTAAACTCCGAGTGAGGAAAGTGATACCAAGCTAAAGTATCACATTTTTAAGGGAGATCTACACCAAATTCGGATTGTAACGCATCGTCGTTATTATCAGCGATCGTTGCCACAACAGTAATCAAGCGGGAAGCTTCGCCAGGAGACAACCCTGCTAGGGTGCGTGTCGAGATAACAACCACCTGATCTTCAATAATGCCAAAACGGGCTTCAAAGGTACTCGAACAGTTCATCTCCAATAATTGCCGCATTAGCCTGGATTCATCTAGTGCAGGTAACTTTAATACGGTAGCCCAAACCGTTAGGCTATCTTCATCTGTTTCTCCAGTCAGTTGGACAAATACTTCCACGCTACCGTACTTAAACTTCCAGAGATAGCCATCTTCTGAGGATTGACTAATCATACCACTATCGT
Source organism: Iningainema sp. (assembly GCA_964657295.1). Lineage (GTDB taxonomy): Bacteria > Cyanobacteriota > Cyanobacteriia > Cyanobacteriales > Nostocaceae > Rhizonema. The sequence goes on from CAZZVG010000297.1 coordinate 2,408, forward strand.
CTTGTTCCAGACTGTGAATGACGTTTTCAATGACTTCCACATGGTTGATACTCGTTGTTTCTTCAATAACATCGTTCCCGAGTTCCGAAGTGGAGATGGACTCATCGGTTGCAATTTCTTGCTTAGGTGGGTAGTTTGTCATACAGATTTTTACCTCAACATCACAACTGTTTTATATAGACATATTTATAGCTCGTAGACAAGGTGATATTAAGGGACTTCCAAAACTGACTCATGAAGTGGTTGCGTGGCGGCGATGCCCTTTCGCACAGATGTCGTTCTTCTTTACTGACGAGTACGCTTACAGCCGTTTTCACGCTCTATGAACCACACTGTTGGTAAGGGCGAACAGCGAACAGTAAGGGCGAACAGCCGTTCGCCCCTACTGTGGTCTATTTACCTGTAAATTATCCAATTTTTGAAAAATGTTGGCGATAAATTGATTCAAAAAACCCAGATGCACCAAAACCACTGCCAATCCAAAATCCGGGCATTGTCGTCTTACATCCTGATATTTATGTACTTCCCGACTACAAACGCTGTACTCATTAGGGTAAATGTCCGGACGAAGTTTTTTCTTTTCTGCCAAAGACTGTGTTGGAGAAAATCCGACTCCAGAGAATTCAACCAGTTATCGTTAGACTCACAGACTTGCGTGACTATTTCCAAGCGAGGGTCATTATCCCACAAAAGACCGATCGCCTTTTTATGACACTTTTCCATTGCCCATTTAGAGGCAATCAATGTTAACTCACGTTGCAGTATCAGAGAATTTAATTCATGATCTTTCCACTTGCGTAACTTTGACCAACCTCGCACCAAAGCATCATGAGCTGGCTCTATGTAAGGATTGCCTTCTAGATCATTTCCTTTTACCAGCAGGCGTGCAGCCGCAAAACGTTCAATTACCTTATTTACCCTTGCCTGTTCTGGCTCAGGATAAATTAGTTCAGTACATAACACTCGTCTGCGAGCTAACTCACCCGTACCTACCGCCACCATTCGCAGCATCACATGCTTGATTGTTTGCTCGTAAGCCGGGTGTTCTTCGACTAATTTTTCACATTCACGATCTGCTCTGTGGGTAAGACTGCGCGTCACTCCCCCTAGTTTATGATAAAGTTCAGTAGTAATTGCGCGATCGCTCGTCTTTCCTTCTTTAACATTTTTGATGTACTTAAGATAAAGTTCACTCAGCGAGAATGAAAGTAAAGGCAAAGCACCGGGCATTTGTACGATTTCATCAATCAACTGATCTACCAAAGTTGGTGGATCAAAATACAACGCTTTTTCAGCTGCTGGTTCGACAATCACAGAGCGCAATTCCTCCCGCGTCATTGCTGAAACAATAAACCGCTTTGGCGAATACGGTTCCAAAGATTTATCCGCAAATTCCTCATCCGGTTCCAAAAGTTTTTCTGGAAATTGCGCTTCAAAATCTGAACGTAGAGTCACCACAATCCGTAATTGCTCTGGAAAAGCCTTGATTGCCCTTGCCAAACCTTCTAAAAACTTTATCCGCTGATGCTCATCATGACACAAAGTAATTAACTCTTCAAATTGGTCAATCACCAGCAGTAGCATAATCTCTGGGTGAACCTGACTCCAAGCCTTGACGCTCTGAACCAGTGTCTGTAATTCTTGCTCAAAAGCAGAAATTGAATTAGTAAACAGTGGCATCTTTTCTTTTTCCAGTGTTTTGTTTAAAGCCGTGAAGGGTGCTTCTCCCGGACGAATGGGAGCAAGTATGCGCCACTGTTTGTCACCGAGCTTCAACTGCGGAATCAAACCTGCTTTCACTAAACTAGATTTTCCCGCACCAGAAGGCCCCAGTACTACTGTTAATGGATGCTTTGTTACGTATTTTTCTAACTTTTGAATTAACGCTTTTCTCCCAAAAAACAGTTTGCTTTGTTCTTCTTCAAATGATTCCAATCCTCGATAAGGATTAGTACTTTCGTCTAATGCAGGTGCAGATGCTAAGTTGTTGGGATCGAATTCAGGAACGGCAAAGATGTACTCGCCTTTGTCATGGTGTTCAAGTTGAAAAAAACAAGGAGTTTGTTTGGCTGTTAACTGACTTAACTGACTATGTATATAAACGTATATTTCTGTGGCAGTCATCACACCGTCTTTACATAAATCGGCTTCTCCCATTAATGCTTTGAAGAGCAATTGAGCAAAAGGCGAATGTTTAGAATCCTCTTTTCGGTGTCCAAATAGAGACATTGAATCGGTGGCTCGTTCGTCACTAGCAGCAGAGGTAATAACCTGCTGGGCACAACCAGAGATGAAGCGTTCATAACGTTCTCGATACATTGTTGAATGCCTGACAGCTTCACGATTTTCTGCCCAACGGAACGCACCTGCAAAGCAGCAGTCGAGGATCACTAACAGATGACGGCAAGATACTTTGAGCAAAGCATCGTGCAGTCGCTTCATGGGTAGCAAGCTTTCATCATGAGCTAAATGCGCGTCTTGGGGAACCAAATAGCCAGTCGGAATATCAATACTACCAAGATCATCAGCCGCAATACCATGTCCGGCAAAGTAAAAAGCCAGACAGTCATCAGGTTGAATTTGGATGGTGCTACCATCTGCCAAGGGTAAAGTTTGATTTTCCAGGGCAGTGAATAGATGATTGAGTTCTGCGTAAGTTGCGGCAGTATCTAACAACCGAAGGACTTGATATTGATATTGAGTTTCTAGGATGTTCGCGAGTTTGGTAGCGTCGTTGACAGCGGTTTTGAGCGGCGGGATGCCATTTTCATACTGGTTAATACCAATAACCACTGCTATACTACGTTGAATGCTAGCCATATATGTAATACTATAAGTAGTTATGATCGTTGGGACCTACGCGCTGTATGTCCTGCTTATATATCCTTAATTAGTTGAATTTATATTTACTTATGCAGTTTCGAGAAACCTGTAGTCAATACGCGTCGGATTGGCGGTAAATGCGCTTCCTCGATTTGCTTTATTTGTGCCTCTCCTGCGTTGCTCCTATCTAGTTTGTTTTTCAACATACTTTTACTTTAAAGGCGATATTTAAATACGTCGATGGAGATAAGTTAAGGAAAGTTAGGGGCTTCGCTGGAACTGTTGGTAAAATATTTCTTAACAAATCTTGGCATCTGGCTGAAGGTAAATTTTGTCAAAATTATACGTTCTTGTGAAGTCTTGAGGGCGGAAACTTCCTTCCCCAGAGCGCCCACCAAAAGCACGTTGGCGAAAGCCCGCCGCAGGCATCGCTTCGGCATCTGTGTGCGAATAAAAATGTATTTCGAGCGGAGAGTACAGCAGCATAGCTGAAATTAACCATCTTGAAGAAATTTCATGTCATTGATGGTTCGCAACCATACTTTTAAAAAAAAAGAACCAAAAAAACCTAAAATTATAACAAAATAATACTGATTATATACTATCAACGGAGGATTTATTGATGGAGTCTGTAAAATTTGAACAGAAAGTTCTCAGTGATCGGGAAATAGAAAAACTGTGGGAGGCGTTCAAAGTATTTGACTCGGACGGCAGTGGTGTAATCTCAACCGAAGAATTGGGACAGATCATGCAATCATTAGGACAGAATCCCAATGAAACAGATCTGCGCGACATGATCAAAGAGGTAGACGTTGACTTTTCGGGCAGTATTGATTTTGAGGAGTTTACAGCGCTAATGGTGGCGACTCAAGGCGATCGCCAGAGCCGTCTTAAGCTGGCATTCAGTGTCTTTGATGAGAACGGGAGTGGTCAAATTACCGCAGACGAACTAAACTCTGTGATGAGTCAGTTTGGGTTGACAGAGCAAGAGTTAGACGATATTATCAAAGAGGTAGATCATGACGGTGATGCCTCGATTGACTTCAAGGAGTTTTGCCAACTCGTACCAAATGAAGCAGAGATCACCACAGGCTACAAAGACTCGCCAATTCCTGATGTCAGTTCTACACAGGCAACCAATATTTCGGATAGCACAGCAGATGCGATCGCCAGTACAGCAACTGCTGTCAACGAGGTAGCCACCGCCGCTGTTTCACCCACCGATAGCGATCCCGAAATAGCGCGGCTCAAAGAACTACTCGCCAAACACCCACAATCCGAGGCAAAGCGAGGTACGTCTCGCCTGCAGATGCAGATTGGTTTGTTTCGTCTGATCCAGGGAGCCGCCTACCGTTGCTTCCGCGAGAGTTTCTCCGCCAACCACGAGACACACCTGCGCGTTAGAAACCTGCCCTACACAATTACAGACTTCGGGCAATTTGTCAAGACGGCGATCGCACTATACAAAGAATTGGGAATAGTCGAAAAAGCGTGCAACCCCTTGCTAGATGAGGTAGTTGAATCAATCTCCAACGAGTATGCTCGACTAGAACATCGCATCAAAAACTGGAAGACAGTGGAAAAAACACCTCAGATGTTGGCAGAAGAGAAAGCCATGTTGAAGGCGCGTAGTCAGTCTGCCACTGTCAAGGAGAAGTTTGCCGCCGGAGTCGAGTTTGCGATCACTATCAAAAAGAAGAGTCTCAACTTGCGCGATATTGCTGAGGGCGTACTCGCGATTAACGAACTCAACCGA
>CAZZVG010000298.1:0-6954 GCA_964657295.1 Iningainema sp.
CTTTTGAATTGGAGCGTTCGCGCAGCGTCTCCCCTTGGGAGAAGCGACTGACTCCTGACTCCTTCTTTTTGACTTTTCTCGACAAAATTCCTTTATTTGCTGACTGAAGAGTGAAAATTGTAAATTATGAGACATGATGGCTTTTTTCATAAGAAATATTAAGCACATCAAAGGCGAATTCTTAAGAATGTATAATGAGAAATGATAACTAAAAATAATCTTACTCAAGATAGATGTCAAAACAAAGTTTTTAATTTAGAGAAAATCGACAAAATGCATTCATAACTGCGAAATATTAACTGTAAAGTTTATTGAATAAACGCTCATTTTCTCAATTAGTTTTTATATACTGAAAGTCATTAAATGTTGATCCCGTTATCGAAAGGCGGGAAGTTTCTAAGATTTTAATCAGTGTTGTTTATTCAGGATCAAAAATTATGGCTTTGTCTCAATCGTCTAATTTAGGCAAGACCTACTCCTTGTTCATGGTGAAAAGCTTTTTAATCTGGACTTTCACGTTGGCAGTGTGCTTGCTGGTTGTCGGGTTTCCTTTAGTTGTCTTGATGGCTACAGTCGCGTGTTTATTATCCGTTGTTCTCCAGTCTGTCATGCCTGTTAGTGCAGTTTTACTTGTTGCAGGCGGTTTGATTCTGTTTAATGTCATGGCGGTTGTTTTTGCGGCTGCTGTACTCACTTTTAAAGGAGTTCACCCAAATGAAGTTAGGTGGTTGAACTGGCTACATGGAGAAGCAGAGGAAATGCATACTTCTATCTACGCTTCTTGCCCTTTAACTTGCGAAATTGATTCGTAACTTTTAGGGAAAATTCGACAAACAGTGCAACTGCCCGGTTAATCCGGGTTTTTTCATATTTGTTTTTCTTTTGACCTTTGTGATCAATCCCTATTGACAATTGACGATTCAATAATGAGGATTAACTAAGTAATGAATAACAAATGACTAATGACGAAAAATGTTTGCATTATCTTGGGGACTCGTCCGGAGGCAATTAAACTTGCCCCGGTTATTCAGATCTGCCAAAATTCCCCAGATTTTAGTCTACAAGTTATTTTGACTGGGCAGCATCGCGAGATGGTTGAACAAGTGATGCAGATGTTTGACTTGAAAGCAGATCGCGACTTGGAGATTATGCAGCCAAAGCAAACTCTCAGCGAGATTACCAATCGCAGCTTGCAAGGTTTGGAAGGTTTATTCCTAGAGTTCAAACCAGATCTAGTCTTAGTACAGGGAGATACAACAACAGCTTTTGCCGCAACTTTGGCAGCATTCTATCAAAAAATCCCTGTAGGTCATGTAGAAGCTGGGTTAAGAACTGATGATTTATTCAACCCTTACCCAGAAGAAGCCAATCGGCGGCTGATTTCTCAACTCACGCAGTTACACTTTGCCCCAACCCCTTTGGCGGTAGAAAATCTCAAACGTTCTGGTGTTTTGGGTGCAATTCACCTCACGGGTAATACGGTGATTGATGCGTTGTTGAGTGTAGCGAAGACTGAACCAGTCTGTGATATACCAGGGTTGGAATGGAACAAATATCGTGTCCTCTTGGCAACAGTTCATCGCCGCGAGAACTGGGGAAAGCCACTGCAAGGTATTGCAGAAGGATTTTTACAAATACTAGAGAAGAATCCTGATACGGCTTTGCTGTTACCATTGCACCGCAATCCCATAGTTCGAGAACCATTGAGCGAGCTGTTAGGGAATCATCCTCAAATTTTCTTAACCGAACCTTTAGATTATGGCCAACTGGTAGGGGCAATTATGCGATCGCATCTAGTGCTAACGGACTCTGGCGGTTTACAGGAAGAAGCACCCAGTTTGGGAAAACCAGTACTGGTTTTGCGAGAAACGACAGAAAGACCAGAAGCAGTGAGTGCAGGTACAGCTAAACTTGTGGGAACTGAACCAGAAACAATCGCCGCCAGCGCGACTGAATTATTAAGTAACAAAAGTGCCTATGCAGCAATGGCAAATGCGATTAATCCCTTTGGTGATGGTCATGCAGCACAGAGAATTCTGCAAATTGTCCTAGACTATTTAGGAGTTTGTCACTAAGTCTCTCTGCATAGAGAAAAGTTGTTTGAAGTTCGTAGTTCCGCTCTCTTCATAGACGTATTCTCGTCTCACATTGGAGACAAAGGGATACATCTTCACTATAGAGTCTGTTTAAATATTTTGTAGCGATAATTTCAGAGAAAATTCGGAAGCTATCGTTAATAAAGGTTGAGTATATTGAGTGACGTTATCTGCCTTGCTATTGATCATACTTGAGTAAAAATACGAAAGCTTGCTATTTTTGAGCTTGCGTCAAGCCTCTTAAAGCTAATCTATGCACTTGGGAAATTCAGAATTACAACTGTTTTTGGAACATACACCTACTGCGGTTGCCATGTTTGACTGCGCAATGCGCTACATAGCGACTAGTCGTCAGTGGTTAATAGATTACGGCTTGAAAGAGCAAAGTTTGATTGGTCGTTGCCATTACGAGGTTTTTCCCCAAACTTCTGACAAGTGGAAGGCAATTCACGAGCGTTGTTTGGCTGGTTCTTGTGATTGTGCTGATAGTTTTGTCCGGGATGATGGTTCTATTGAGTGGGTGAAATGGCGGTGCAATCCCTGGTACAACCAGAACGGGGAAATTGAGGGGATTATTTTTTTCTCTGAGATAATTACCGAACAAAAACATCCAGAAGGCAAACAAGTAGAGGAGGCGTTACAGCTTTCTGTTGCGCTGTTGCGAGAACAAGTCCAACGAGAACAGCTGTTGAATCGGCTGGGCACTCAAATTCGCAACTCCCTTGACATAAAGACAGTTATAGAAACGGCAATCCAGGAAATTCAGCAATTATTACATGTTGACTACTGCACGTTTTGTTGGTATAAGCCAGATGCCGATCCACCGATTTGGGAAGCGATCGCGGAAGCAAAAAATCTAGATCTTCCCAGTCTAATAGGTTCTTACCCTGCTGCTGTAGTTGAACCAGTAACTCAGCAGCTTTTAACCCAAGAAATACTTACAGGAAATAATGTAGCAAAGTTTGCTGAGCCAATTTTTCGGCAATTATCGCCATCTGTAGGATTCCAATCGCAAATTACCCTACCAATTAAAACTCTTTCTGGTGAAATTGGTGTGATTTTTTGTGCTCATTGTTGTCAACCTTATGACTGGAGCGATAGTGAAGTCGAATTGCTGCAAGCAGTGGTCGATCAGCTTGCCATTGGCGTTAATCAAGCTGAACTGTACACACAAGCCTATACCACTGCAATGACCGCTCAAAAACAAACCCAGCAACTTGAACAAACTTTAGAAGAACTTAAGAAAACGCAAACCAAGTTGGTTCAAAGTGAAAAAATGTCTAGCTTGGGACAGTTGGTTGCTGGAGTCGCTCATGAAATCAATAATCCTGTTAACTTTATTTATGGCAATATAGCTCACGCCGGCGAATACACTTATGAAATCCTGGGTTTACTCAAACTCTATCAACAAGCATATCCCCAACCCATACCAGAAATCCGAGAGGAAATTGACGCTATAGATTTAGATTTTTTGATTTCTGACTTGCCAAAACTTCTAGCTTCTATGAAAGTAGGAGCTGATCGCATTCGGGCAATAGTCCGTTCATTGCGACAGTTCTCCCGTCATGATGAAGCTGAGATGAAGGAGGTGGATATTCATGAGGGGATCGATAGTACACTCATGATTTTGCAAAATCGCCTGAAGACGAAACCCGATTCTCCGAGAATTGAGGTCATCAAAAATTACGGCAACTTACCACTCGTGCAATGCTATCCTGGACAGCTTAACCAAGTATTTATGAATCTGCTAGTTAATGCTATTGATGCTTTAGAAGAGTCAACTTTCCAGGAAAAAGAACAAATAAATCCCACAATTCGGATTTCCACTGAGGTTCTCAGAAACAATCTGATTGCCATCCGCGTGGGCGATAACGGACTTGGAATGACACAAGAAGTTCAAAAACACTTATTTGACCCCTTCTTTACTACTAAACCCATTGGTGTTGGTACAGGTTTAGGATTGTCAATTAGTTATCAGATTGTTGTGGAAAAACATGCTGGTCAATTGTACTGCTTTAGCGAATTAGACCAAGGTACAGAATTTGTCATTGAAATTCCTGTGTGTCAAAATACTCAAGTATAGGGTGGGTAGTACGGCCCTGCCAACCATTTAAAGTGCGAAAATACTAACTGCATATTTCATCGACATCTCCATAAATGATGTAAGGGCGTTCGTCATGCCGACGAACACCCTTACTGTATAGCGTTTTTCAGTCGAATCCCATACACACTCTAGCCCTGATACACGCGAGTAGAAGAGGGTTTGATGTCACTGTGTATGTGACTCAAATGATAACTGCTATATTTGTCTTGATATCCAATAGCTGTTCATTACTTGTACGCACCTATATCAGTGGTACTACCTTGAATTCGTTGTACACCGTCCTTATCTAACTGTACATACTGAGGAATATTTGCCGATCCAGCGTTAAGTGCTGGTGAACCTGATGTGAGATGGAAATCATTACCACCGGAATTGACAAATCCAATTGATGGAACTGCAGTGTTGTTAGAAGCCTGCAGGTTGCCAATTGCAGTGCCACCTTCATAAAGGTTACTAAACTGATTTGTGAATATGTTGTGATCCATGGTCAGGTTATTCACATTATCAGCATATGCATTCCGATAGCTGCTGTCCCCAAAGATATTGTTACGGACTACAATGTCATAAGGTGTGTAACCGCCAGTGTAATCCTTGCCATCAATAACCAAACCTTGGACATTGTTATCGACCGTATTGTTCAGGATTTGTACGTTATGAACATTACTTGTCACGGTAATTCCTGCACCACCATTTACACCTTTAATTCCATTGCCATCAACAATGTTATTGTAAACTCGGATATCTGAGACATCACCTTGCTCGGGAACTTCATCTGCAATGACAATTGCATCAGCCGTATTATTTTGGACAACATTGTTGTAGATGCTGATGTTAAACGCACTAGCACGGCTGCCCTCTACATACAGGGCAGCACCACCATCGACACCTCGAGGAGTACCCTCTATCTGGGCTTGACCAGTTATTGTGTTATCGTGGGCAGAACCATTGCGAGTACCAACTTTCATGTCAAGTCCTTCTTTGTTGCCATCTTTGAGAATATTGTTAGCTACCTCAAAACCGTCAACACCCCACATGCTTATTGACTCCTGCGTGTGAGCGTTATCACCGTTGCCTCCCCATTGCCAAAGGGCTCGTTCAACAGTGTTATTCAACACCTTAATATTTTTATTGGTGACTTCTGCTTCACCACCATTGAAGTATTTATCAGGCATGACAATGATACCCGAAGCACCTGTCTGGTAAGTATGATTGTTTTGAACAGTCATATTGTTGGCATCACGCAGACAGATACCTGCCCAACCCGTGTTCTCAATCCGGAAGCCATCAATCACCCAATAACCCTTGCCAGCTGATTGAATGACTCCTCTCTCGAAACTACCATTGCTCGGATCTGGGTCTTGCAATGTAACATTTCCATTTGCTTTAAGAGTGATATTACCTAAATCACTACTACCAGATTTACCAAGGGTGATAAGTTCAGTGTAAGTACCCGGCTGCACCAGAACAGTATCACCTGATTTAACAGAAGATTTATCGCTAACTGCATAGTTCACGGTTTTCCAGGGTTGATCGACTGTCCCTGGATTACTATCATTACCATTTGGGGAAACGTAGTAAGTCGCAGCTCCACTGGTAGGCGTTGCCGCTTGGGCGATAGGCGTTGATGATGCACCTGTCAAAGAGTCTTGAGTACTAGTATCTGCAACGAGTGCTGGCTTTTGAATGCTGGAACTAAGATCTCCTGGATTGGTTAATTGATCTGTCCCAGAACCACTAGCGGTGTTTTGGCTTCCGGTTATAGGGTCAACACCACTGTTACCACTGAGTTGAGTACTATCATTTTTGCCTTGGAGTTGATTATTATTAGACTGATCCAACACGCTAGAGCTTCCCGAGCTACCATCAAGATTAGCACTGCCTTTGATCCAAGCATTGATTGTACCATCTTGCGCGTTTGCGCCGTTAGTGTGACTATTCGTACTCAATGGATCTAGATGGTTGTGAAAATCACTAATAGGATTGGCATTTAGGGCCAAGGTATTTGCTTGTAGTGGATGAGATTCTGTAAAGTTCAATGTTTTGCCTCCATCAAGTTAAATGTTTGCGTCGTAACTGGATATGACGCGATGAAAGGCAGGACCCTGAATTTTAGAGCATTAAACTCATAGGATGCTTAATGCCTGAAAAAATACCAGACGAATAGAATTTGCGCGGCGTTGTGGCTAAGGCATTACGAAACTCCGAAGTTTCTAGTAGGAACTACGTTCTGCTTTCTACCATGATTCATAGAGCGCTTACGCACAGCCTTTTCTTGAATTCTTGGTAAACTGTAAAACCGAACAATCCTGACAAGTAATCTATAACCATAGCGTGAAACTACGGAATGAATGCTTACTTGGGCTTAGCCATTGCTGCTTTTTTTCGTAGATATAATTTTGCCTGAACACCCCAAAAGTTTAAGAGGGACTTTTCCTCATGAGGATGACGCAGTTTTTGTCTGCTTGATTAATATAGTAAACAAAAAGATTGTGTAAAGCACTCGCTTTTTATACCAAGTTACTTGCCAAAGTCGGATCGGCTATTTGCATAATTAGGCAACTATTCTGTCCAAAAACGGCAATACTTCAAAAATATCTAGTACACGACAGCGTAAATAAAGCTACCCTTCGGGTGACGCTCCTTCTCTGCGAGACGCTACGCGAACGTCGCTAACGCCAGTCGCCTAGGTCGGGCTAACCCCGAAGTTTGCCCGGAGGGAAACCCTCCTGCAGCGCTGGCTCCTCCTTGCAACTT
>CAZZVG010000299.1:0-6951 GCA_964657295.1 Iningainema sp.
GCTCCCCTGCTGCCTATTTGTATCAACTTTAAAGTGAAACGGTATAACTAGTTAGCTTTATTTGTACCGACTTACTTAATGATACATACAAAAACATTTCTCCAGTGTCAGATTTACTGAAACCGGGGAAATGTTTTTGACTTAGTAAATACTTAGTTCCAAGTTTGGAAAAATTTTAACCCGCAGCTTGAAACTCTCCGAGCATTTTGACTTCTGGTTCTAACCTAATTGACCAATGTTCTTGTACTTGATTTTGGATGTGATAAATTAACTTGAAAATATCACCAGCACAAGCGCCACCACAATTGACAATAAAATTAGCATGGCGCTGTGCGACTTGCGCTTTGCCAATTTTATAGCCTTTGAGGCCTGTTTGTTCGATTAACCAGCCGGCACTATAAGGTTTAGGATTGCGAAACACACTGCCACAGCTAGGTAAGTGGTAAGGTTGGGTAGTCAGTCGATGCTCTTTATGTTGCTTGGTTACTGCTACGACTTGCGCGGGATCTGCACCAGGCTGGAGTTGGAAAGTTGCTTGGGTGACAATGCGATCGCTTTTTTGCAGTAATGAAGTGCGGTAACTATAACCCAACTGTTCGCGGTTGAGAGTTTCGAGAGTTCCATCTGCTGAAAGTACCTGGGCGCTGACTAAGATATCTGCGATACAACTATTATGTGCCCCTGCATTCATCACCACAGCACCCCCGACAGTTCCAGGGATACCAACTGCCCATTCCAATCCTTGACATCCTTGGTTTGCGGCTTCCCATGCCAATGCTGGAATTGGTTCTCCTACCGCCACGGTTAATAGACCTGTTTCTAAGTCAAAATACGTATGACGGAGATGACGAGTGACAATGACTAAACCGGGTATACCGCGATCGCTCACTAACAAGTTAGATCCTGCTCCCAGTATTGTTACTGGCAATTCATGTGTTTTAGCATACTTAATACTAGCTTGCAAACCTTCGATGTTTTGAGGAGCAGCACACCATTGAGCAGGACCACCAACTCTATAAGAAGTATAGGCTGCTAAAGAAACCTGAGACTTAATGACACAATCAGTTCCAGGTAAATAAATTTTTTTGCCTTTTTCAGAGTCAGACATTTCAACTTTATTGCTCGTCAAGGCTGAAAGTGTGCAGACATTTGCCGATGCCTGATAAGTTGTCATATTTATTTGAATGAGTTGAATAAGGAAGTTTATCTACCGTTAAAATACGGTAATAGTGCGAAGTCATGAAACTACTGCTAGACATACGCTTTGGCTGTATGCCATTGCTACCTAAACTCTCACAAATGCGTCTGCACTCAGATGGCTTAATGTTGCGATCACTTCTGGAATCACCTGATTCAAGTTCCCGGCTCCTAAAAATAGTGCCAAGTCACCAGAACGTAGTGTTTGCCGCAAAAATTCGTGCACTGAGGCTAAAGTAGGTTGATAAGTTACATGAGAGTGATGCTTAGCTACTTCACTCGTCAATTTTTCTCCACTGACTATCCCTAAATCTGGCTCGCCTGCACTATATATATCAGTGAGGACAACGACATCGGCATTACTAAAAGACTCAGAAAACTCCTCTAAAAAAGTTAGTGTTCGGCTGTAGCGATGGGGTTGAAAAATCGCCACGACTCTTTGCCCTGGTTTTGCCTGTAGTCTTGCAGCAGCAAGAGTCACACGAATTTCGCTAGGGTGATGGGCGTAGTCATCAATGAAAGTAATGCCATTGACTTCACCCTTAAACTCAAAGCGGCGTCTTGCACCTTCAAAAGTGGCAATCCCCTTGGCAATTTCTCCAAATTCTAAGCCTAATATTCGACCAACAGCCACTGCTGCTAAGGCATTGCTCAGGTTGTGCCTTCCTAGAAGCTGTAAGTTTAACAAACCTAAGGCTCGATCCCTTTCCCATACAAGAGCTGTGGTTCCATCAGCACGATTGTCAATGTTTGTGACAGTGTAGTCAGCCCCTGTGTTATGGTATAAACTATAGGTGATCGTTGGTTTGAGGCGATCGCGTACTGTAGTACAGTCGATGCTACCGATCAAAGTTTTACAGTTTTGGGCAAATAGTTGGAAGGTATGAATCACTTCCTCTAGTGTGCCGTAGTGATCGGGATGATCCAGCTCTACATTCGTAATAATCCCAATTTCTGGGGCGTGTTTGATCAAAGAACCATCTGATTCATCTGCCTCTGCTACTAAATACCGACTTTCTCCTTGTCGGGCATTGCCAGACCATGCATTCACTTCTCCTCCCACTATAATTGTTGGGTCTAGATTTGCTTGTAGTAACATATAACCAATCATGCTACTCGTTGTCGTTTTGCCATGCGTTCCTGCCACAGCTATGCTGTAATACTCAGCAATTAAAGCGGATAGTACATCAGAACGGTGGAAAATTTGACATCCCAATTCTACCGCTGCTTTGTATTCCAAATTATTTGTATTTATTGCTGTTGAACAAATGACTTGGGGTAACGTCCCCTTATTAACAGTAGGTAATTTTTCTTCGGTGTTTAATGTTTTCTCATAGACTTGAGCATCTGAATGAAAGAAATCCAGATTTCTTGCTTCTTGTCTATCAAAAACATGAACTCCTATAGATTCCAGCCCTTTGGTAATGTGGTTCGGACGCTGATCTGAACCTGATACTGGCAAATTCCGCTTGGCCAGTACGTATGCTAAAGCAGACATACCTATACCACCAATTCCAATAAAATGGAATGGCTTTCCGCTAAAGTCCACTGTATTTTTCATTTATTACTCCTCTTACACCACACCACACAATAATTGCAAATGACACGCGTATCATAACAGGTATTTTATTTTTCCCGATACTGCGGCTGTCTCATCTACATACTTGATGAGTTCATTTTTCCTTATGCTTGTTTTGCTCATTCAAAATAATTTTACCTTCGCTGGAGATTGTTTACCCCTAAACAGATATTATGATTATTCATAAAGTTTCTGTAGAATCTGGAAATAAATAGCTGCAATTGCAAAGACATATTTTAGGCTGATTTACTGGAGTTAGCTACAATGGTACGTTATTAGTGGCAAAAGTTTTGAAAGTAAGTAAACTTCAGTTGTGAGTGAATGCGTCAATTGGGAATATTTGGTGGCACATTCGATCCGGTTCATTGTGGACATCTACTCTTAGCCGAGACAGCTTTGCGTCAAGTCCCTCTAGAACAAATCATTTGGGTGCCATCATACAATCCTCCTCATAAACAAGCTACTTTATTTGAACACCGATTTGAAATGGTACTTCAAGCGATCGCAGGCAATAGTGAGTTTGTTATATCACCAATTGAGAGAAATCGCTGTGGAACCTCCTATGCTATCAATACCTTGCTCGATTTGTCGGCTTTTTCGCCAAATACCCATTGGTACTGGATTGTTGGTTTAGACACATTTAAAACCCTTCCCTATTGGTATCGCCGACACGAACTAGCACAAATGTGTGATTGGTTAATCGCACCTCGACTCTCAAGTGGTGAGAATCTAGCTGAATGTGAGTTAGTTTGCCAGAAAGTAGAGCAACAACTGAAGATCCAGTCGATACGCATACAGTGGTACTTATTGCATATACCATTCGTAGGAATTTCGTCAAGTCTAGTTCGTAACTTATCCAGTGAAGGCAAATCAATTCGCTATTTAGTCCCAGAAGCTGTCAGGACTTATATCGCTAATCACAACCTCTATAATTAGGAAGTACTTCGTCTTGGAGTGTTAGAGAATCATCACTCGTCTCCCTTCCCTCGTCACCACGCCATACACTCCCAATTACCCATTCCCGATTTATTTTCCGAAAATTATATTTATTTTTTTTTAAGATTCAACACTTTATAGTCATAAATACTTCCTACTTTGCGGTATGATTTAGGTCATCTAAGCATTTCTTTAGGCATAAATCTACAGAGGGCAAGAGGCTGTGATTAGAGTTGCAATCAACGGTTTTGGGCGCATCGGGCGTAACTTTGCACGTTGCTGGGTGGGTAGACAGAATAGCAATTTAGATCTTGTTGCTATCAATGACACATCAGACCCTAGAACCAACGCTCATTTGCTAAAGTATGACTCGATGCTAGGGAAGTTAAAGGATGTTGACATTTCTGCCGATGATAACTCAATCATCGTCAACGGTAAGACCATTAAGTGTGTATCTGACCGCAACCCAGACAACTTGCCCTGGAAAGAGTGGGAAATCGACCTGATTATAGAAGCGACCGGAGTTTTTACCTCTAGAGAAGGGGCATTGAGGCATATTAACGCTGGTGCTAAAAAGGTTCTGATTACTGCACCTGGTAAAAATGAAGATGGTACTTTTGTGATTGGCGTGAATCATCACGACTACAACCACAAACAACACAATATTATCAGTAACGCTAGCTGTACTACCAACTGTTTGGCTCCTATTGCTAAGGTGTTGCACGAGAAATTCAACATCATTAAAGGCACGATGACCACTACCCACAGCTACACAGGTGACCAGCGCTTATTAGACGCTTCTCACCGAGATCTGCGACGTGCTCGTGCTGCAGCAATCAACATCGTGCCGACTTCCACTGGTGCGGCTAAAGCAGTAGCGCTGGTATTACCAGCCCTTAAAGGCAAGCTGAATGGTGTTGCCTTGCGCGTACCCACCCCGAACGTTTCGATGGTGGATCTTGTGGTGCAGGTTGAAAAACCCACTATTACTGAAGAAGTTAACCAAGTCTTCAAAGAAGCCGCGCAAGGTCAGATGAAAGGGATCTTAGACTACAGCGAATTACAATTGGTATCCTCTGACTATCAGGGTACAGATGCCTCTTCCGTTGTTGATTCTAGTTTGACAATGGTGATGGGCAACGACATGGTAAAAGTCATGGCTTGGTATGACAACGAGTGGGGTTACAGTCAGCGAGTTCTTGACTTGGCAGAGTTAGTCGCCGAGAAGTGGGCTTAATTTGTTAGTGGTTGATTGTTAGTGGTTAGTTATTAAAAAGTCTTGTTAACCGCTAACTATTAACCGCTAACGACTAATACCCAACCACTCATAAAAATTAACTAAAGTGCTGAAATCCCCGATTAAGAGTCAAAACTTGGTCGGGATATTTTTCTTGAAGATCGCGTAATACCACTGTTGACTCATCTGTAATTGTCCCAATCACCGCAGCGCCAATGCCAAGCTGTTTCACTAATTCATCTGCTGGCTCTTTTGGCAAGCACAGCACTAATTCAAAGTCTTCTCCACCATACAAAGCATATGAGAGCGCCTGTTCGTCTGTCAGCCAGTTATCAAAAGCTGTTGGTAAGGGAATTTGCGTGCGTTCAACGACAGCACCAACACCACTGGCATGGCAAATTTGCACCACCGCATCAGCTAAACCATCGCTGCTGTCCATTCCAGAGATTGGGAGTGTGGAAATGGGGAGAGTGGAGGAGTTAAAAATCGTATAGAGAATTGGTAATACATCAAGACGCGGTTGGGGGCGTTGATGTGCTTTGATCAAAGCATTGCGATCGCCGTTACTGAGAGCGACGGCTAATTCTGGATGTAAAAGCACTTCTAGGCCAGCAGATGCAGCACCGTGAACACCTGTGACTATAATCACATCGCCCACCTTAGCTTTGTGGCGACGGATAAGACGCAACGGGTCGGCTTGACCAAAAGCAGTGATTGCAATAGTAATCACAGGCGATCGGACAACATCGCCACCAACAATCGGGGTATTGTATTGTTGCAAACATTCTGTCATTCCTTCATACAACTGCTCAACCCAACTTACTCTGACACTCCCAGGAAGTCCAAGTCCGACAGTAATGCCTAGAGGGGAAGCCCCCATTGCGGCCAAATCTGATAAATTAGCAGCAGCAGATCGCCAACCAACATCTTTTCCTGAAGTCGTAACATCACTGAAGTGGACGTTATCAATTAACACATCTGTAGTGACAACTAAAGATTGGTCCGGAGAAGTGGAAAGCACAGCCGCATCATCCCCAATAATTTCTGGTGGACAGAAGCGTTGCAATATTTTTAAAAGTTTTTGTTCGCCAAGGTCTTGAACTTGTAGAGAAGATAAGTCGCCGTTCATACCTAGCAGCATCTTATAAACCGTAGATCAGCTTATAGCTAATTTGGCATTTTGGCAACTATCTAGATGAACAAAAGAGTATCTTGAGTATTAATACGTTATTGTGCAACAAAAAACACATAACGCCTAAACCTCCTCTTCCCGGTTAGCTACCGGGGTTTTTTTGGTGTAGGAAAATTAAAAAGTCTGACTAGCTTAGGTTGTGGGGTTTTAATACCCCCGGAAAATCCGCTGCAAATTTGCTTATAAATATTTATACCTACCAGAAATTAACTAGATAATATGTAAAAATTTTCCTGTTTTCCTAGTTTTATGTATGTAGATGGAATTAAGAAATTTAGATTATCGGAGAGCATCGTGTGATTATCAACGATGACCGCGGCAGCGGCAGATTTAACCTCGAAGACTAACATCAGTTAGCGTCAGAATAGCTTCAAAGTCATGAAATTAGTGCGATCACACCATTTTCCGTTTGCTCCGCTTCATTAAGACTGGACATTCTGAATTGAAGAAGAACTCAGAACCTGTTAGTGGGAGATTTAAACCCTCACTCATCAGAAACTTCCATCGGTAATTTCAGAAAGGGTACTGCGCCCATAACGGAGTTTGGGCGTAGGGGAATTTCGCGAAAAAAAGGAACCGTTTTTTGATTCAAATTGAACCGTAGGGTCAACAGAATTGAAGAACCGTTGAGTTTTTTTCAGGTATTTTCTGCTATAATGACATTCGATAAAACCCTACTGGTGGTCATGCCAGAAAGTTACGCCAATGGATCCTGCATGTCAGGAAGCATCATTCGTACCGAGGGATGAGCCGTGCGTAACCCAGCTAAGTTACAGTACTTTCAATCGTGCATGTGACCGCTCGCTTTGC
>CAZZVG010000300.1:0-708 GCA_964657295.1 Iningainema sp.
CTTACCTTTTTCGACTAATTCTTCCTCGAGATTTTGTCCATTAATATATTCTTGTACCAGATAAAAAAACTGTTCTTCAAGTCCTGCAAGCATGCTAGGAACAGGTAGTTGGAAGAAAGCATACAACTCGGGAATTTGCTCGTTTTGATGACCGATTTCTTCAAGAACGACTGCTTCTCGTTCAAATAAGTCTTGGGCGAGTTGCAGTTGAGTAGGACTTAAATTACCCGATGGTTGAAATTGTTTAACAACACATTGGCGCATTCCCGGAGTATAGCGATCGCGTGCCAAAAAAGCTGCGCCAAACCCGCCGCGCCCGAGCAACTTTGTCGGCAAATAGCGTCCAACTAAAATCAGGGGCATACCACAGGCGGTACAGTATTTTTGCTGCACCGTTTTTAAAATGGCTTGGTCGTTTAAATCTGGAAAAAGGTTTTGCGGATGGGGACAGCGCGGACGAGTGCAGTGAATTTCCATTTATTTGTCATTAGTCATGAGGCATGAGTCATGAGTCATTTATCACTGGTCATTCGTCATTGGTTACTAGTTATTAGTCATTTATTGGAACACACAAACGAGAAAGCGCAAAAAACTAATGACTCATGACTCATGATTAATGACCATTGACCAGCTCTCAGTCTTCATCATCAGAGATAGGCGTTTTTGCATTCAATGTGTTTATCGCCAAACTCTTTTGTGATGACTTTA
>CAZZVG010000300.1:718-6909 GCA_964657295.1 Iningainema sp.
TGATTCCATCCGGGTGTAGCAAATTGTGGCAAAATTTCTCGACTAAAAGCTTCTGCTGCTTTGGATCTGTAGCGATTGGGATTAAAAATCAGCCACAGCGTGCGTTTAACAACGACACCTTCAATAGGGGTACATTGCAACATCCCCATTTGTAATTCTTTAGCTATTGCCGAAGTAGAGACAAAAGCCGCTCCCAAACCGGATTGCACAGCATTTTTAATGGCTTCTATGGAATTAAGTTCCATCTCGATTTTAAAACGTCGTGTATCGATATCACAACGTGTCAGTACAGTGTCAATCACCTTGCGAATAGTTGATTGGGAATCAAGTGTTATGAATTGTAATTTATATAAATCTTCTTTGTGGATTGTTTCAAGTTTGGAAAAGGGATGAGTCACAGGTAAGATCAACGCGAGTTCATCATCAGCGTAAGGAACAATTTCTAAAGATTCCGTTAGTTCGGCGGGAATTTCGCCGCCGATGATCGCCAAATCCACCTGTCCGTTTGCCACACCCCAGGCAGTGCGGCGGGTAGAGTGGACATGCAATTGCACTGCCACATCTGGATATTTATGTCGAAACATCCCAATCATTCGAGGTAAAAGATAGGTGCCTGTGGTTTGAGAAGCACCGACAATCAAGGTACCGCCTTGAAGGTTTTGAAGATCCTCGATAGCGCGACAGGTTTCTTGACACAGACTGAGGATTTTCTCACCGTAGCTGAGAAGTAAATGTCCGGCTTCGGTTAATTGAGCACGACGTCCTCCTCGATCAAACAACGGAACATCCAATTGCCGCTCTAAGTTTTGCACTTGCAAGCTCACGGCAGGTTGAGATACATAAAGACTATCAGCGGCACGCTTGAAACTCCCTTCTGCGGCGATCGCTTTGAGGATACGTAACTGATCTAAAGTGAAAGGAAGGTCAGACATAAGGCTAAACCCACAAACTTTGACTGGAGCAGCATTGGCAACAAATCAGCGATTCGTAACATTCTTCTGGTCATGATTTATTGCATCTTCGACTTGGTAACATTACATGAGCGCATTACAACATCTTGACTAAAGTCCCCCTTGGAATACTTTGTGGTATTGATTGTACTGAGTTGAGTTTTCTTTAAATTACTTCATTTGTGTATTATGATGCCTCCGGCTTGGTTGACCACTAGTCATTGTGTCATGCTAGGACTACAATTGTGTTTTGCGATCGCCCATAGTGGTGGCGCTGCCTTACGCCCGTGGGCGGAAAAACATGTGGGCTCACGGTTTTATCGCATTCTTTTTGCAGCTAGCAGCTTACCGTTGGCTGTGCTTTTAATTGTTTACTTTTTTAATCACCGTTATGATGGCTTACAGCTTTGGCAGATTCAAGATGTCACAGGAATGCAAGGGTTAGTTTGGGTGTTATCAGCGATTTCGTTTTTATTTTTGTATCCTGCTACCTTCAATCTACTAGAAATTGCAGCTATTCAAAAGCCATCCGTTTACCTTTACGAAACTGGAATTATCCGCATTACTCGCCATCCACAGATGGTAGGACAGATAATTTGGTGTATTGCCCACACTCTCTGGCTAGGTACTACTTTTACTCTGGTCACCTCCATCGGATTGGTGTTGCACCATTTATTTGGAGTTTGGCACGGGGATCGCCGTTTGAGCGATCGCTATGGCCAAGCCTTTGCTGATGTCAAACAACGCACGAGTATCATTCCGTTTGTGGCTGTTCTCGACGGTCGTCAATCGTTGAAGTTGCAAGAATTTCTTCGTCCCGCCTACTTAGGCGTCATTGTTTTTGTGTTACTACTTTGGTGGTCTCACCCCCTATTACTACAGGCAACTAGTAGAGTACAGTTATGAATTTAACCTTGATGTAACTAGTCATAGTAATTGATAAAAATTTGTGGCAAATTCAGTCTATCTATTGCTAGCAAATCAATGTAAGATGAATTCTAATAACTGTCATTGGGGGGGTGTGTTTAGTCTGGTTGAGAACTTATATTGGTAGTTACTGGTCAATTATCAAAGTTGGGAGTAAGTCGCAGCTAGCTCCAAGTTACCTCAATGGCAGCGGTATTCAGGAGTTGAAAATTCAGAAAAGCCAGCGCGACGTTCACGGTGGCTTTTTTATCAGCGATACAATCAACGCTGATCTTTTTGCATACTCATTTGAGTCATTCGCTGCGCTGATGCAGACCGAAAGCTGTTGAAAAAATCAGCGTATTCACCAGTTTTTTTGCCTCACGGGCAAAATTTCCTGCACCAGATGAGCGCGTTAACAATCTTCGATTGAGACTGTTCGCTTTATTGATGCCCGGATTTTAGATTTATTCTACGGATGAAACACTAGGGAGCAACTATCATCAAGGAATCATCAGTCAGTATTCAGAATATAAGATCACCCCACGCATGATAGTTGGGGGTTTCAAAAAGGAAAAACTTTATGACATCTCCAAGGATTAAGCTCGGCGTTTAAGCAAATAATTTTCCGGAATTATGGACTTTCTTTACCAGGGGGAGAAGAGAATTTCTATTGGGAGTGTCTCCTGCTTCAGGGGAACTGAGTGCGATAGCCAAGTATTATTCTTTTGTAAACGCCATTCGGGCAGTAGCTGGAGCCTTAGCTCCTTCATGATAATAGCCAGTTTGATATGAAAACCCTACAATTCAAGAAGCGTCATGGTATTGTCGGTTAGTGAGCGGACATTTACTCAAGAGGTTTTAGAATCTCCTATTCCTGTTCTCGTAAATTTTGGAGCACCTTGGTGCGGCTTGTGTCGCATCATCCACCCCATGTTGATGCAATTTCAAGCCCAGTGCAGCGATCAAATTAAGTTAGTTGCAGTAAATGCCGATGAAAATTTCAAACTGTCTATTACCTATCGCCTAAAATCACTACCCACTTTAATCTTGATCGAAAACGGCAAAAGCCGACAGCGATTGGAAGGCTTTGGCGGTAGAGATGATTTACTTCAAGCTTTAGAAGAAATTAAACTCAATTATACCAACCGTCCGAAAACTGACAAAATTGCAAAAACAGTAGATTTAGGGTGTCGTGCTGCCAGATGAAATACACTAGTGCAACAAGGCAAAAGTAAAAAGTAAAAAGGCAAAAGAAAGAAATCCTTATATATCAAGCTTTTGGTTTGAAATTTACTGGTAAGTTATTTCAGCCAACCTGCACTAGTACAGCGTGGCGGAATTAAAAATTAAAAATTAAAAAAGCTTGATTAGCCGGCAATAAGCACTTCCTTTGACGCGCAGTGGTGAGGCTTAGAGCCGGGTGTGGTTGCCTTATTTCTACCGTCGTGTAATTAGCGGTTCTCGTTTTAGTCACATACAAAACGCCATCACCCCGCCCTGACGGGCACCCCTCACACACGCGCTTGGGAGAGGGGGAGAGTGTATGGGATTTGACTGAGAACCGCTATAGTTCTAAACGCTCTTTTGAAATTCCCAAAGATGAATCTGAGGGACTGATCGTTGATGCAAATCTAAAACCATGCTTAATTACCCCACTTGATCAAGGTCCAGTGGGTTATTTTATGCTTGAGGGTGTGTGTCAAGGCGCTTTAGGTTGGGTATAAGGTAATAGGAATCATGAGGGAAATTCGCGTTATGAGGAATTCAAACTTAAGTTTTGAATGAGTAAATTTGGTTTACATCTCTTCAATTCTCACAAAAAGGAGAAATACAGAAGCTCTCGGCGTACCTCTTCAAAGGTCAGGAAGTAGGTTTATATCAATATAACTTTACATTGGGGCTGTTAATGGAAAAAGAGTTAGTCGTGAGTAGGTTGATGAGCATGTCAACATTTGTTTACATATTTCGTTTTTTTTGCGCCAACCTACTTATAGCAAGGCTAGTTTACAATTATTAACAGTTCCCACCTGACCAGTTGTCTACAGCGGAGAGCGAAACTTCGGGCAACCGTCTGTAGGACTGTCTAACCTAGTCAAGAATTCTAAAAGTAGGCCTTAGTAATGGAAGTAATCTATCAGTATGCTTGGCTGATTCCAGTCTTACCTCTATTTGGGGCAATGCTGGTCGGTCTAGGGCTATTAACGTTAAATCAGGTAACAAACCAACTGCGGCAGCTAAATGCGGCTTTTATTATCTCCCTGATGGCAGTCGCAATGAGTTTGTCTTGTGCCTTGTTATGGAGTCAAATACAAGGACATTCGACTTACACCCACACCCTAGAATGGGCGGCTGCAGGTAATTTTCACCTCAACATGGGCTACACTATTGACCACCTCACAGCTCTAATGTTGGTGATTGTAACGACGGTAGCACTTCTAGTTATGGTTTATACCGATGGTTACATGGCTCACGACCCAAGCTATGTTCGTTTTTACGCCTACCTTAGCTTGTTCGGCTCCTCTATGTTAGGTTTGGTGGTCAGTCCCAACCTTGTACAGATTTATATCTTCTGGGAATTGGTTGGGATGTGTTCGTATTTGCTGGTGGGCTTCTGGTACGATCGCTCTTCAGCCGCCGATGCAGCTCAAAAAGCTTTTGTCACCAACCGTGTCGGTGACTTTGGTTTACTGTTGGGTATTCTTGGTCTTTTCTGGGCAACAGGAAGTTTTGAGTTCAATGTCATCGGCGATCGTCTTGCAGAACTTGTACAGACAGGTTCCCTCAGCAACATTCTCGCCGTCCTATTGGCGATTTTAGTCTTTTTGGGTCCCGTGGCAAAATCAGCCCAGTTCCCCTTGCATGTCTGGCTTCCAGATGCTATGGAAGGTCCCACCCCAATAAGCGCCCTCATCCACGCAGCAACAATGGTGGCGGCAGGTGTTTTCCTGATTGCGCGAATGTACCCGCTATTTGAACACATTCCTGCCGCTATGAACGTGATTGCCTTCACCGGGGCATTCACAGCCTTTTTGGGAGCAACGATCGCTATTACCCAAAACGACATCAAAAAAGGTTTAGCTTACTCCACCATTTCCCAACTCGGTTACATGGTGATGGCAATGGGGTTAGGCGCATACAGTGCCGGACTTTTCCACCTGATGACTCACGCCTACTTCAAGGCCATGCTATTCCTGGGATCTGGTTCGGTGATTCACGGTATGGAATCAGTCGTCGGTCACGATCCCGCACTAGCACAGGATATGCGCTTGATGGGGGGACTGCGGAAATACATGCCAATTACGGCGACAACCTTCTTAATCGGTTGTTTGGCAATTTCTGGAATCCCACCCTTTGCTGGTTTCTGGTCAAAAGATGAAATTCTTGGGAAAGCATTTGCAGCTAACCCATTTCTCTGGAGTATCGGCTGGCTAACTGCTGGAATTACAGCTTTTTATATGTTCCGGATGTATTTAACCACCTTTGAAGGTAAATTCCGGGGCAATAAAACCGAAATGTGGTCTTTACTCAAGTCACCCGAGGGGATGGCAATTGTCACGGGTTTTGAACCAGCTCCGTCTTTTGGGCCAGGTGCAATGACAAAAGGCGAACTGGAGGCAAAAGATCACCATCACGATACTTCTCACGATCATCACAAGAGTGAATATCCTCACGAGTCGCCTTGGACGATGACACTACCGTTAGCGCTTTTGGCGATCCCCTCAATGCTGATTGGTTTGGTGGGCACTCCCTATGCCAATTACTTTGAGGAGTTCATCTTTCCTCCCAGCGAAACACTGGCGTCCGTCATGGAAAAAGCCAGTGAGTTCGATCAAACGGAATTTTTGATCATGGCTGGTGCTTCCGTCGGGATTTCTCTGATTGGAATTACCTTCGCTTCCCTAATGTATCTATGGGGTAAGATTAACCCCGTGGCGATCGCAAATCAAATCAAACCGCTTTACGATTTATCTCTCAACAAGTGGTACTTTGATGACATTTACCATCGCTTATTTGTCATTGGCTTGCGTCGCCTAGCCAGACAAGTTATGGAAGTTGACTTCCGTGTTGTTGATGGTGCCGTTAACCTCACAGGCTTTTTCACTCTTGTGAGTGGCGAAGGTCTAAAATATCTCGAAAACGGTCGTGCTCAATTCTACGCCTTGATTGTCTTCGGAGCTGTATTGGGCTTAGTGATTGTTTTTGGTGTGACTTAAGCGATTTTAGATTTTAGATTTCAGATTTTGGATTGGGGAAGGCTTGTCAAAACCAAAGACTGTGTGGCTTGACGAGTCACTCTTAATCCAAAATCAAAATCCAAAATTAACACAGTCT
>CAZZVG010000301.1:0-6906 GCA_964657295.1 Iningainema sp.
CCTTCATTTGAAACGGATGCATGACAAAGAGCGCAACTAATTCCAATTATGCCAGTTTTCTGGTCAGGTAAAAATCCCAAAGGAAAAGTTCCTCCCTTTTCCACTTTTAAACCTGTATTCAGCACAGTTCCGGTAGGAAAAGTGTGGCTGCCTAAGACTATATCCTTCTGAATGGTAATTTGTAAGTTTGTTGTTGATTGACCACCCAACTTTGCGATCGCTGTGTTTATTTCTGGCAAGATGGTAGCAATACCTTGTGAAAAACCTAATACCTCTTGAAGACCAAAATTATCACCAATTTTCCGATTGAAGTATATATCTTCCCCTTTGCCGATTAGATCTTGAGTTATTTGAACTGCTCCCGCCTTTTGATAGGAAACAGGATCGCCAGGGTTTAGTCCAAGCTGTTTAACTTGCTTGGCTGCTGCTTTAGGACTAAGCAGTTTACCAAAATAGTCATAATAACCAACTGGTTGAGTTGGAGCTGGTTGTAGAAGTTGGAAGTCATTTCTAGGGAAGGTAGCGAAAGCTGGCTGGTTTCCCATCAAGCTATTTGATAATAAAATACCAGCAAAAGCCATGATAAACATGTAGATTAACAAGAATCTCTTGGCTTTTTTCGCAAATAATCCCCTAAATAAACTATTTTTCGGGTTGATTCTTTGGGGTTCCATATTTAGAATACCTTAAAAAAGTTTTCCCTCTTTACATAACACTTAAATTCCGTAATTATACGTAAAAGATATAAAAATTTATTTGAGGTGAATTAGGCGAAGTAAACGCTCTGATTCTTGATGTATAATGATGGGTTAATACGCTCAAGTTGAGACTTGAAGCAACGAATTCTCGGTGGCGATGACGACGATCCTTTGGCAGATAGAAATATAGTTTACCAAGACCGAGTGGCAAATCGCCGCATCCGTAAGGAATTACAAAAACAGCTTGAGGAGTATCGTTGGGTGTTAATTTTGGGACACACCGGATTGGGGAAAACACGGGAAGCGACGGAATTGGCAAACCATTTGAATTAGTCGGGAATAGTAGTGGTTATGCCGCTGCCGCCCACTCAAGTTGTTCAGAACCCATACCACCGCCACATAGACTCCGGTCACCTTTATTAAGCCATACAAACACAGCATCAAGTACCATCTGCCAGCAGTATTTGCGCCGCATGTCCAGCCGACCCATCCCATGCTCTATTGCCCATTTTTTGACCAGCGCCGTGTCTGCTAAACCCAGCAGCTCTTTCACGTTATTCTTAATGACGCCAATGGTGGTTTTGATGCTATGATTAGGCATGACAGTTTCCTGATGGATATTGCTCAAACCCACCGTCAGACTTTTTCCAGGAGTGGTGGCGGTGGTTATTAACCTTTGTATTTATTCAACCTCTTTTATCATAGGTTAACCTATTTCATAAGTCAAGAGGAAAAAAATATATTTTTATGTCACACACTTATGGTAAAGCAGTAAAAGGTCACCGAGGCTTTGTATCACAAGGTAAGGATATTGGTGGCGACGTTAAAGTTATTGGTTGTAAGTTCCCACCCGAAGTTGATGCAGTCTTAAGGACACTTCCTAACCGCTCAGAGAAGCTTCGGCAGTGGGTTATTCGATGTATGCTCGAAGAGGGTCTGCTTGACCAACATTCCTCAACTCAGTCTCCCAACAGCTAGTTAATTATTAATAGAGAGTAGTCGATAAACCGTAGTAATAAGGCGTGAAACGGAGTGATACGGACACAAAAGGGGCAGACACCTGAATGAACGATGTCTGCTCCTTTTGCTTTTGTAAACAGGCAAGTGCCTTCCCGAAAGGTTAGTCCTAATAACGAAGCGATCGCCTCTAAACTAGAAGCACTGCTAACTCCGGCGATCTGGGCACAACAAGGATACTATCGCCAACTGGGGATGCGTGATCGCAGCGCTCTACTTGCCTTCATACTTTATCTTGGAAAAAAATTTTTTTACTCCGTTCCTCATGACTCTATTTGAAAAAAGGGGTGTGGGGGAAGAAACGGCTCGCAATCACAGCAAATGTGATTCTGTTTACCTCTTTTTATTCCATTTTTACGGATATGGACGACCCACAACGCGGACATTCCATCCAGTTTCACCTCAATTCATACCTCCATTATGCAACGCCAAAAAACACTGTATGCCAAAGGATCCGATAAGGTTTATTTTTTCACGAGGATATATGCAGTTGCGTAGTCAGGGAGTTGCTTGCTGTGCTGCTCAAAATCTTGTTCACCTTGAAAAATACCTGCCAAGAAATCCAGTTGATGAAGATTGGGTAAAAATGCTCCACCTGTATCTGCAAGCACTCCCAAGTGCATGTGTTTGCTGCCATCTTTAAGATATTCAAGAACAATGATTTTACCTAAACCAATATTGAGGACATCTCCAGCAAAAGTCACACCTGGGGCAATGGAAATTTTTGCATCTATTTTATATCCATAACCTTTAATAGCATCAACTTGCCGGAAATACCAGTAACGCTTTTGTGCTGCTGCGGAAACTCCCCGAACGTAAGACATTTCATTGTTCCGATCCACATTAAAAAATGCTTTTGTTCCATCCGTCATATTCACCAGTATTGTCCCTTCCATAAGGGCTGCTTCTAAACCTTTTCGGCTTAGATAAACTAGAGTTTCGACTTTACCATGTTCTTTACCCCCAGGTTCATAAATCCCTGATAAAACATCTTGTTTAGTATACTTTGTGTAAAATTTATCAGGATTAGAATTGTCTTTTAAACTATATATTGGTGTATCAAAAGTAGAGGTTTTTGTGTGCGAGCCAGAGTGGGTGAATACAGCGTACTTTGTGATCCTTAACTGTTTTTTATCAGGATGTTTGAGATAATGACCGGACCATTTTATCACTCGAAAATGACTGTTAATGAATAATGGATCTTGTAACCGAGTGGGTTGATTTTTGGCAATATCTTCCTGCAACACAGCAATCATAAAATCCAGGGTACGTGTAACATCTTGTACCGTCACACCTTCCGTACCAAGCAGCCCTGTACGGGAAATATCTGGATCTGCCAAAGCATAGTCTTGGAAGTATTTTCTGGTGTTGGAGAGAACTGCTAACAAGTCTGCTTGATTGAAATCAATGTCAACGGCTGGCAGTTTTCCAGGAGAGAGAACCTGATTGGGTTGAACGCTATACTTATATTTTTGTGCTTCATCAATGACTTGATAGGGTTTTGAATCTGAGCCTGAATCTTTTTCTGAGGAAGAAGTCTTTTGCTGAGGACTCTTTTTATTAGATTTTTCCGCAGCAACAATAGCATTCTCATGATTTGAGACAAGTGTGATTTGCTGTTGAGTTTGAGCAGAATTCAACGAGAAATTCTCTGTATCCGGATATTGTGAGAGCCTCTGTTGAGTTTTTGAGGGATTATGTAGTAAAATGACAACCAATAAAGTTGTCAAACCTAATATCAGGCGGATTTTTGGACTGAATAGGGTACTCATAAGTAAAAAAATAATTTCTCCTCAATAAATAATTACAGAAGTTGAAGCAAAAATCCTGAAAGGAACGAAAAATTATTTTGTGTCAATGTAACTCCCTTTCTAAAATTGTTATTGTTACAGGTGTAAGCAGAGAGCAGTCACGGAATTGCGCTTACCCTGAATTTTAAAGGGGCGCAGATTGTTATTGGTGACAAGTCTCTCTAGTTAGCCACAGTAACTGCTTCAGCAGTCTACACCGATTAGTCGAAGAATACTTGCTCTCACAACTGACGTAATTAATGAAGATTCGGTTGCCAATCTAGTACAGCAAACACTGGAAAACTTGGCTTAGCACTCTTTGAAAAGACTACAACCGGCTAGGAAACTTGCATTCCATCCACCAACATGAAAATTAATGATGTTCTTGAAAATCTTTGGTAGAGGCTTTCGATGCTTTCCTCGCCCTGACGAATTTGTTGTTACAATCCAAATTCGGCAGATTCAGAAAGCATCACGGCAGATAAATCTGCTCCTACTGTATTTCCTCTCCGATGTGAATAAAGTAGATGTATCAATTCATTTAATTTCTTGATACATCTACTTTGGGGCTACCAGACATCCCGATCTTTTTAGGTATGCGATAGCGGTCGCGAAAGGCATTAACAACAAATTGATGGCTCTGATGTATTATGATTTATCTTCTTAGGTAGTCTTATATTAAGATATAACAAGTTTGAAACACGCACTATAGCGATGTGGAAGAGTTCTAAGATTCCCGACAAGTCTTACGAAGTTGGGAATCTTAGCCGCACGGGAAGAGACAGGGTACCGTAGGACGGACTAAGATGAAGGTAGGGTCGATAAGGTGATCGGTGTAATCATCAGGCGTGGTTGTCCCGTGACTACTTTTTACTCTATCTCTCTTAAGATAGTTTTTTGCTTCTGTCCATTAGCAGATAATCGAGTATGACGAGCGTCATAATCGATTATGGAATCTGTTCCTAGTAAAACGTTCAAAGCAGCTTTGGTGTTCAAGCAGTCGGAGATTAGTCAGTTTATACGTGAACTTCGCCAGTTGATGCAACTCACCCAAGTTCAACTTGCGGCTGCGCTAGGAGTGGCTTATGAAACTATCAATCGCTGGGAGAACGAGGAGATGCAGGCTTCACCGCTTGCCTTGCGGCAGATTCGCTTCGTCATTGATCAGCTGATTCTCTTTCTTCCTACCTTCTACCCTCTTGACTCACGTGGGTTGATTGCTTTTGTGGTCGAGCAAGCAGGAGCAACGGTGAAAACTGCTGCAACTGCTGTAGAAGCCATTGCCATGTTAATGCAATCTCAACTCAATGTCCTTTTGAGCGATATTGGAATGCCAGATATGGACGGGTATATGCTCATGCAACAAGTGAGAGCGTTGCCACCTAAGCAAAATGGGCAGCTTGTAGTGATCTCCCTGACTGTTTATACTGGAGATTTTAACCAACAGCAAGCGATACAAGCTGGATTTCAGCAGCATCTGAGCAAACCTGTGGAACCAGAAGTTTTAGTCAAGGCGATCGCGACGCTATTGAGGAGCAACCCATGACGCACGAACCAGTCGGCCCCAGCACCACTAGTTTTCTTCAGGGCGGCGGCGAAATGGGCGCACGCATCCGAGCATACGACTGGTCAAAAACGTCGCTTGGTGTGCCTTCGCTGTGGCAACAGAGCTTGAAAACTGCTGTCCGCATCGTGATCACGTCCCGTCAACCGATGTGGGTATGGTGGGGTAAGGAGATGATCAACCTTTACAACGATGCCTACAGACCGATCCTCGGTGGCAAACATCCCGAAATGCTAGGACAACCTGCCCCTGTCGTCTGGCACGAGATTTGGGATCAGGTAGGTCCCAGAGCAGAATCAGTGATGTTCAAGAATGAAGCCACCTACGATGAATCACTGCTGCTGATCATGGAGCGCAACGGCTACCCAGAGGAAACCTATTACACCTTCTCGTATAGCCCGATTCCCGACGATCAAGGGGGGACTGGCGGCATCCTCTGCGCCAACACTGATAATACGCAACAAGTGATTGGTGAGCGTCAGTTAACTCTGTTGCGAGAACTAGCAACAAAAACCGCCGATGCACGCACCTTTGATGATGCTTGCACTCTGAGTGCCCAATGTCTGGAAACCAATCCTTACGATCTTCCATTTGCCATGATTTACTTGGTCGATGCTGATCAAAGGCAAGTTTGTCTATCTGGAACTAGTGGGATTGATCGCGGGCACCCTCTAGTGTCTGAAACAGTGGCGTTGGATCAAGATTCAATTTGGCACTTCAGCAAAGTGCTCCAATCGCAGCAACCCGCGATCATTTCAAATTTAGCTCAGTACGTGAACAATCTATCCACAAAAGCATGGCAGCAAGCGCCTTATAAAGCCGTTGTACTGCCGATTGTGGCATCAGGAGAAACTGGAAAAGCGGGAATTTTGATTGTTGGTCTCAACCCCTTCCGGCTGTTTGACGACAACTACCGAGGTTTCCTCGATCTGGTTGCGAGTCAGATTGCTGCCAGTATTACCAATGCCCAGGCTTATGAGGAAGAACGCAAACGAGCAGAGGCATTGGCAGAACTTGATCGCGCCAAAACGATCTTCTTCAGCAATGTCAGTCATGAGTTTCGGACACCCCTGACGCTGATACTGGGTCCAATCGAGGATGCATTGAGCGATCCAGACGATCCGCTGTCTGCCAACCAGCAAGCACGAATTGAAATAGTGCAACGTAATGGATTGCGGTTGTTGAAGCTGGTCAATACGCTACTTGACTTCTCCCGGATTGAGTCCGGACGGGTGGAAGCAGTCTATGAACCAACGGACTTGGCAGTATTTACAGCAGAACTGGCATCAGTGTTTCGATCTGCGATCGAACGAGCAAACTTACGGCTGAATGTGAATTGTCCACCGTTGCCCGAACCAGTGTATGTTGATCGCGAAATGTGGGAAAAGATTGTCCTCAACCTGCTGTCTAATGCCTTTAAGTTCACCTTTACAGGGGAAATCTCGGTTCACCTTCAGTGGCAGGACGACCACATTCAGTTAGCCGTGCAAGACACGGGCATTGGCATCCCTGCTACAGAATTGCCGCATTTGTTTGAGCGATTTCATCGGGTGAAAGGGGCACAGGGACGTAGCTTTGAGGGATCGGGAATTGGGCTTTCTCTGGTTCAAGAATTGGTGAAACTGCACCAAGGCACAATTGCGGTTACTAGTGTGGAAGGAGAAGGAACCTGCTTTACAATCACCATTTCAACAGGAACGGCTCATCTTCCCTCAGATCGGGTTCATGCCACTCGCACCTTAACTTCAACGGCATCAGGTGTGGACGCTTACGTAGAAGAAGCCCTGCGTTGGTTACCGGAAGAAGAGGGGGAGAGAGGGAGACGGGAAGTGGGGGA
>CAZZVG010000302.1:0-6903 GCA_964657295.1 Iningainema sp.
ATATTTTTATTATATTTGAAAAATCTCCTTTGATAATCAGGATAATGAGGATTACTAGATATATAGTCCTTTTTGCTAAATGGGCTAATCCATTTCCTGGGAAACCAAAAATTATCCGTATCAAGTATTTCTTTCTGCTGTTTAATCGTAGTTAAAAATTCAAGTGTTGCTTTGTCAAGAAATTCATCTGAATCAAGAGCAAATACCCAGTCTGTGTTAACATATTTTAAATAAACATTCCTTTGTTTATCATGATGACCAGTCCATTCCGAATGGATAATTTTAGCCTTATACTTTAAAGCAATATCACACGTTGAGTCAGTACTACCACCATCAACAACTATTAGCTCATCATAAACATTTCCAAGAGATTCGAGAGCAATAGCCAATGTTTTTTCGGCATTTTGTACCATCAGGCAAATAGAAATAGTTTGCATATCAAATTATCATCCAATACGAAAATTTTTAATTCAAATTTAAATGAAACAATTTTATCGCCTCAACTAATTTCAGTATTGTCTAGCTAGCCGATGACAAACAGTCATCATTTAGAATCTACTAACTGCCTAGGGGCGATCGCCCTTACCCTTTTGTTTCTTCACCTGCTCTAACAAAGCTTTATAATCTTTCTGTTCAGGGTGCAACTTCACCAACTTCTCTAAAGGAGGAATAGCACCTTGAGCATCCTTCAACTGTAATCGCGCCGTTACCAACCCTTCCAGTGCGACTCGGTTCTCTGGTTCCCGTTGTAACACTAGCTCGAAACCCCGCGCTTGTTGTTGTAACGGAGATTCAGCAGATGCTGACGCAATTGCTGGCGAGTGAGGTTGAAAAGCCTGTTGCAATGTAGGAATGACTGCAAACACTCCAGAACCTGCAAATGATACAATGGAAACTATGGTTAAAATCTTTTGTCGCCGCTGAATCTGCTTGCGGCGGGTCATAAAGTATTCTTGTTCTGAACTAGTCATCTTTTACTGGTTGCTGCGGTAATTACTTAGGTTTCAGCAATCCTCTGGTTCTTAAGATACCCACTGCTTTGGCAAAAACTATCATGTTGACGAAAAGATTTTTGGGGAAGAATTAAAAATTTAAAAAGCTTAACATACAGCTCATCAGCAATTCTGACATGATTTGTCTATTGAGAAGTTGTCCTAAGCATCAATCTATTGCTATAGCCCCATGTACTAGAGAATTGCACAAATTCGTGGTGTGATGTTTGTGGTTGGTAATGAGAGCGCTGAAGCGCAACTACGAGCCTGGATGATGTGTATTCGTCTTTTGGGAGGTGGGAGGCGAAAAATATGATGCTGACTCTGAACTTCCGACAAAATGGCACTTTGGGCGATAGGGATGGCAGCCGAAGCCTGCGGGCATCGCACAGAGATTTGGGACAAAATAGTGAAGACACCATTAAAAGCTGTGAAAATGGCTCATAGAGATGACAGCAAAAATAATCTATTGGAGTTTTTATGACTCAAACTTTACCCAAGCTAGTAACCTTTGAAGAGTTTGTGAAATGGAAACCAGACGGTGTACGCTATGAATTACATGATGGAGTCATTGTTGAAATGCCACAACCAGTAGGCGATCATGAGGAGATTACAGGTTTTTTGGTGAGAAAACTAAGTGTAGAATTTGACAGATTAAATTTTCCTTACTTCATACCCAAAACAGCACTCGTCAAACCACCTGAGAATAATTCTGGTTACTCACCTGATGTTCTGATAGTAAATCGCTCTAACTTGCTTCAGGAGCCACTTTGGAAAAAAGAATCTACTGTGACTCAAGGTGCTTCTATTCCTTTAGTCGTTGAAGTTGTCAGTACTAACTGGCGTGATGACTATCTCAAAAAATACGCTGATTATGAAGAAATGGGAATTCCTGAGTACTGGATTGTGGATTATGCTGCATTGGGTGGTAGAGAATTTATTGGTAAACCTAAACAACCTACTATCTTGGTTTGCTGTTTAGATGAAGGTGAGTATCAGGTTAGCAAGTTTAGGGGTAGTGATCGCATTCAGTCTCTGACATTTCCAGATTTGACTTTAACCGTTCAACAAATTTTTCAAGCTGGCAATAGTCTTTTAGAGAAAAACGAGGGCTGAGGCTGAATATAGCGGATTTCACAAAGCGTAGGGGCGAACGGTGAAACAGCCCTGTTCGCGTTTGCGGAGCGTCTCCGTCAGGAGAAGAGAAGCGTCTCCCCTTGGGAGAAGGAGGGTTTCCCGAAGCTGGGGACTGCGTTAGCCAAATTAGCGAAGCGTTAGCGACGTAGGAGCGTCGGCACGAGCGTCACCCGATAGCGCAGCGTTAGCAACGTTCGTAGCGTCGGAACGAGCGTCAGGGCTGTTCGCACCTGACAAAAGGTTTGTATTGTGTTTCTATATATTCCTAAAATAAGTTGTGGATTCGCACCGTCACAGGGAGATATATTAATACGCCCATACATATTTCATTAGACGGAAGACAAAATAAAGATTTTTGTTCCCGTTTTCCCCTAATTTTACACTCTTACGGCTAAAAAAAGAATCTGTGTGTTGGAGTGGTGATTCCCGTACAAATGAGAATTTAATTGCCACAGATTTGATTAAGTTGTGATATAGTTAAAAAGTTAAGACTTGCTTTGCCAGAAGTATAGCACTCTACGCATTGGCAATAATTTCCACCCAAACGGAAAGCAGTTTTGAACAAGTATTTACCAACCTAAATCAGAATTCAAACGAGGTTATGACTCAGCAAGTAATTCACCCTATGGTGAAATTGCAGAAAAACGTGCAATCACTTATAGATTCTCAAATCATCAAGCCAACCGACAGCATCTGGAAAATAGCTTTGCTTTACGGTAATGACTGGCAGCACTGGAAAAAGGAACTCCTGGACTTTGGCTTTAGTATGCAAGATCCAGTCAGTGAATTGATCGCTGTGGAAACTTGGGACGAAGATTAATTAAGACTGAGGAATGAACAGTGAGAGATTGATGCTGTTTGTCTGTGAAACGGCGATAAATAATCCCTCTTAGTAGGCTCCCTTTTATAAGGAGAGAGTATGCATATTCTCAGGTTTCCCACTATCATGCCTAGAAGCTTGGGTTGAGGTATGATTTTTGAACAAGACTTAGTACAACTCAATGTGGCCTGTTTCAAGAGTGTGTGTTGCATGCCGAAATAACTCAGTTCAGAAATCAAAACGCCGCCGCGATCTCATCTTCCCCAATTCCTCAGTATTTGTTTGTAGCCAATTGCAATGAGGCTCGACTGTCCATGATCTTATTTACAAGCAGCTAAGGCAAGTGCAAGTTCCTTGGCCGTTTGGTAGCGATCTCGTGGTATGGGTTCTGTAACACGCTCAATCACTTCTCTCAATTTGGGAGTGATGGTAGGGATTTTGACGACATCAAATCTGAAACCTCGCCCTTTTTGGCGGTAAAACTTGAAAGGGTTTTCGCCGGTGAGGAGAAAAATGAGCGTCGGGCCGATAGCATAGAGATCCGATTGAGTCAGAGGTTGTCCGCGTTCTTGTTCGGGGGCGCAATAACCTTCTGCGCCAATACGAGTTCCTGGTGCGGTACCGATTTCCTTGACTGCACCAAAATCCAGTAAGACTATAGTATTGTCATAATTCCGCACCATGAGGTTAGCGGGTTTGATATCGCGATGGATCAGCGGTGGAGTCTGAGTATGGAGATAATCTAAAACATAACAGGTTTGAATCATCCAGGAGATCGCGCCTTTTGGTGCCACTGGTCCTTTAATATAAATAAGCTTTTCTAAATCTTGTCCGTGGATAAGTTCCATTGCCAAGTATTTTTTCCCTTGTTCTACAAAGAAGTCGTAATACTTAGGAATTCCCGGATAGTCGAGAGATTTGAGAGTATATGCCTCCCTGGCAAATAATTCTTGGGCTTTGGCAATATTTGCCATATCCGCATTCATTTCCTTCAACACCAGGAGTTGGGGATGTCCAGTCATTTTGCCTACATCCCAAGCGAGATAAGTCGTCCCCATACCTCCCTGTCCCAGTGTTCGCAACACCTGATAGTGACGAATATTTCGTTGTACTGAGATCGGTTGACCGCAGTGAACACAAAATAAATTATTAGGGTTGTTTCCTTGATGGGTGCAAGTCTGGAGTGAAGGTTGTTGTTGTGGCGCAGTTTCGCTCTGAGTTTGGAACTTTAAAATCGGTCCTCCCTGTGCCAGTTGCAGCAGACAATTATCTGGGAGTGTACGCTGAGTGACTAAAACACCATCCAGGAAAGTCCCATTTGTGCCTTGACTGGTGACAACCCAAGAAGTACCTTGACTAGAAGTGATTTTTCTCAGTTCTAAATGATGTCGGGAAACCAAACTATCGTTGAGCACAATCTGATTATCCGGCGAACGGCCGATGCGAATGACCGATTCGTCTTCAAGACGCCACTGCTTCAGAGGGGTTTTTTTTTGCGGTTCTAATAGAGTCAGCGTGATCATAACAAAGTGTTAAGAGTGAGAAGGAGCAGAGACGCGGAATGAAGAATGAGGAGGCGTGGAGTTAAAATCTTGATGACTTGCTTCCTGATTTTCTAACATTCCCCGCCTCCTGTAAGGGCTGGTTGGAAATAATATTGCATGTACTCAGACTTTACGTAGATTAAACTCGCGACACTCTCCTCCTCATTTTTGATGACTCCGCCCCTCCTGTACGGGCGGGTTTTGTCAGATGTTGTGTTTGCTTTGTGATCTTCTCTCTATTAAACCCGCGCCTACTTGTTTTTAAGTTTGTGAGAATCCTGGCTTCCCAAATTCCACTTGTGGTCGTACTTTTGCTCGAATAAGTACAGCTGTAATATTGTCATGACCATTGTAATGGTTGGCTAAATCAATTAATTCTGTGACACCGTCTTCTAAATTGGCGCTGGAACTCAGCAGGGATTCTAAGTTAGCCGTACCGTGGCTTTCTAGTAAATCATTATCTGATAAACCGTCGGAAGCCAGGATGAAAAGGGTATCTTCATTGATTTTAAAAAACTGCACATCGGGAAAGATAAAGTTTTCATCACGGGGGCCTAAGGCTTGGGTAAGTTGGTAAGCATCCGGCCGCGCATACGCGACTTCGGGTTCAACTCCTCGAGCAATTTCCCGTTGACCGACTTCATGATCTACCGTGATTTGTTTCAATCCTTGCTTGCGAGTTAAACTGTAGAGGCGGCTATCTCCCACATGAGCTACAGCGACTCGCGTATCTTGGATTAAAATCATCACCAGAGTCGTCCCCATGCGCCCGACACCAGAACGGGCATCTTGTTGATTGAGATCGTAAATCTCTTGATTTGCCTGCCGCACCCCTTCACGAATCTCTGCTTCTGTTGGCAGTTCGTTGGAAACCCAGAGAGTTTGAAAGTACTGCCGCAGTTTATTCACTGCTAAGGCACTTGCCACTTCACCGCCTGCGTGTCCACCCATGCCATCACAAAGAATATACAAACCCTTCGCCTCTATGGTACGACTGCTGGGCAGTTCCACCTTCTCAAGTTGGGTTTGAATACCAAAGTAGTCTTCATTGTGATCGCGTTGTCGCCCGACATCGGTAAGTCCAACATTTTCTAAGCTCATTAACTGCATCGGCAAAATCACCGTTGCCATCTCATCGATTTTGGCAGGACTTTCTTCTGTCTGATCCAATTGCAATGTCGTCGGCGAGGAAGTCCTGATTTCGGGCACTGAGGTAATCCCTTGCAAATCGTTAGAGATCGCCTGCAAGCGCAATTGTAACTGCGAGATTGTCTGAATCTGACCCACTTCCACCTCCCCCAATAACTGCACCATAGCGCCGAATTGGGTTCGTTGGGACTGTCTAAAGAGTGCTTGCCAAATTCGTCCCAAAGTTTTGATTGACGGGTGCCCTTCCGGAGGAATTATTTGCGCTTCTATTTGTTGGGGTGATTGAGACAGTGGAATGTTCTGGTTAGGGACTTCCACATACAACCGTTGTAATGCTACCTTCTGGTCTTCATCCAATCGCAGATTAGACCACTCCAAAAGACTTTGACGACAATTTACTGTTTCCAGAAGTTCCCAGAGTTTGGTCATCTGATAGAAACAATGTACAATCTGTAAAGAGCACATACTGTCGTCATGCCACAAATCCAGCAAATGCTGCCAATTTGAGCGATCTTCTAGAAGAATCACCTGTACATTACCTTTCTCCCAGGCATCATGAATTTTTGGGATTCCTTCATGAAGGTGGGACTGTAGAGCAATATAAGGTTTAGCAAGACTGGGTATTTTACTTACCTCTGGGGATGGCATTGCCACATCTTTTGGCTGTGCTCCCATCACTTCTAAAGGTGATATTTGATACGGATTGCAGTCTAAAACTCTGACGTATACCTCCCCAGCAGCACCAATCTCCTCTATCGACTCTAGTAATTGATAACGACATTGGGCGTCTAAATAAGAACCTGCATTTAATGAAGTTGAAGAAGACACGGAGACGGGGGAAGGCTGGGGAGCGGAGACATTTTCACTTTCTTCATCCCCTGTTGAGTCTACAGTTGGTGTAGTTACAGGCATCTCAACTACAGGTAAGTCGTTCGCCGTCGGTGGCGTGCTTTGGGAACTTTCCTGTGGTGCTGTAGCTTCTTCTGGAGGGTGTGCCTCCACAGAACTACGTGCCGTCTCACTGCCTCCTCTAACCTCCACGTCATGAAGAGCCTCCCCAACTCCAATCGTGGTAATTATAGTCCACCAAACTGTTCCGCACTCCGCACCGCAGTTGTCACATTGATGTGTATTTACGGCTACCATTGTACTGCATTGAGGACAAGCCCTGGATGTCAGGGAAGTACCACAGTTTTGACAAAACTTATTCTTATCTGAGTTTTCAGATCTACACTGAGGGCAAATCAGCATTATGGAAGTT
>CAZZVG010000303.1:0-6866 GCA_964657295.1 Iningainema sp.
TTCGTGGTGAAATCCGGGGAGACACGGCGATGCACGAACAGGTTCAGTTTTACCCACAATTTAAATAAAAATACTTAATTTACACAATCTTCATAATTTTTCTCAGAAACATGTAAGTACTGTTACGTAGAAAGAGCAGCATTTAGATATATATAAAAACAAAAACTAGTAAATCATCCTGATTAACTTTTCATCAGAATGATTGTTAAATAATCTTAAAGTGCTATTTTCCAGCGTCACTGTGTGGAGTGTTTCAATATATGGTTTCATCTATAACTCGAACTCCGTTTGTTGGTCAGGTTTCTACTTTTGAAGCCGATAGAACGCAAAAAGATATAGAGGGCAGAACTGCCTTCCCCTTAATCGCACTCCCAGCCACTCCCTTGTTTGGAACAGATGGTATTCGCGGACAAGTTGGTGAATTGCTAAGTGCGTCTTTGGCATTGCAAGTAGGTTTCTGGGCTGGTTGTGTTTTGCGTAACCATTCGGAAAATCCAGGTCCAGTTATTCTCGGACAGGACTCTAGAAACTCCAGCGATATGCTGGCAATGGCTTTGAGTGCAGGGTTGACATCCGCAGGATTAGACGTTTGGTATTTAGGATTATGCCCTACTCCCTGCGTTGCCTATCTCACCAGCATTACAGATGCCATAGGCGGAATCATGATTTCTGCTAGCCACAATCCACCCCAAGACAACGGCATTAAAATATTTGGTGCAGATGGGACGAAATTACCCGAAGCATTACAGGCAGAAATTGAAGCGCTGCTGCGAGGCTTGACATTATCTAATCACGTTAGTCATTATGGACGGCACTACTCGCGCTTGGAGTTATTAAACGATTATGCAGAGGCATTGAAAAACCCGTTGCATCATGTCATGAATTTTGAAGGAATGAAGATCGTTTTAGATGTAGCATGGGGTGCAGCAGTTGGGTTGGCACCATCGGTATTTATGGAGATGGGGGCAGAAGTTATCTGCTTGCACAACCAACCGGATGGCGATCGCATCAACGTGAATTGTGGTTCCACTCATTTGGATATTTTACAAGCGACTGTCCAGCAGCACAATGCTGATATCGGCTTTGCCTTTGATGGCGATGCTGATCGCGTTTTAGCAGTAGACAATACCGGACGACAAATTAACGGCGATTACATTCTCTACTTATGGGGATGCAGCTTGCAGCAAAAGCAAGAATTGCCAGACGACTTAATTGTTTCCACTGTCATGGCAAACTTAGGCTTTGAGAAGGCGTGGAAACAACGAGGTGGCACTCTTGTTCGCACAGCAGTAGGTGATCAGCATGTCCAAAAAGAAATGCTGCGTACTGGAGGAATGCTGGGCGGCGAACAATCCGGTCACATCCTTTGCCGTCATTATGGTATTACTGGCGATGGTTTGTTAACAGCCTTGCATGTAGCGAACATAGTGCAACAGGCAGGTGTTTCTTTATCAGAAATAGTAGATCAAAGCTTTCAGACGTATCCGCAACTATTGCAAAACGTACGGGTAGAAGATAGATCAAAGCGTTTGGGCTGGAAGGATTGCCAGCCTCTACTTATAGCAGTACAAAACGCCGAAGCCTCAATGGGTGATGCTGGCAGGATTTTAGTCCGTGCTTCCGGTACAGAGCCAGTTATCCGAGTTATGGTAGAAGCAGAAGATGCCTCCCTAGTCAATCATTGGACCAAGGAATTGGTGTCACAAGTTCAGCAACACTTGGCATAACAACATTCTGTTTTGGTAATGGGTGATTGGGGAACTAGTCATTGAGAATTCTTCTATATTTGTAGAATATTATGTCTTCTTCCCCAACAGCTTATGCTTGTTTTCGTAGTACCGATTAAAAGTCCACAAGCTTCTAAATCCTGGGAACGCGTCTGCCAGTTATTTGAAAGATGTGCTAGATCTCTTTGCAATCAAACTTCACAAAACTAAAGAGTGATTGTTGTTTGCAATCAACAACCGCGTATTGAATTTCATCATCCCAACATTACATACATTGAAGTTGATTTCGCAGTGGCAAATGAGCCAGACCCCATATCTATAGGGCATACAGATAAAGGGCGGAAAATATTGACTGGATTAATTCATGCTCAAAAATTCTCTCCGTCCCACACTATGGCTGTTGATGCAGATGACTGTGTAAGCAAGCATTTAGCTGAGTTTGTACATCAGAATCAGAATTCTTATGGGTGGTTTATCAATCAGGGTTATAAATATCAGAATGATAGTAATTTAATATATGTGAAAAGAAGAAATTTTTATAAAATGTGTGGAACTTGTAATATTATTAAATATGAGTTAAATCAAATACCTGAAAGCCCTGAGTTCAATCGGGGTTATGGGTACTATAAGTTGTACATAGATCATGAAAAAGTCAGAGAAGTTCTACAGAAAAATGGAACTCCTCTTAAGCCTTTGCCATTTCCTGGTGCTGTTTATATTGTGGCAACAACAGAAAATTTTTATTACGGAAAGATGAAGATAACATTTAATATATTAAATCGTCGAGCGTTAAAAAAATCAATTCAGGAAGAATTTAGTTTATATTGATAGCAATCATTCGATATCCAGATTTTGTGGCAAGTGGCAAGGGAGCCAGTGCCCTTCTATGGTTGCTTTCCGGCAACGATGATAGTAAGTTGAAAAAAATAAAAGCCAAAATATTATGAGTGCTAAGTAAAAACGACTCGGTACTCAGGATTTCTACAGCATAATCATGGCAACGTCAAAGTTAAAATCCAAAAAAACAAAAAAGCCATCGCCACAGTCAACTCCAACCCTTAATTTTAAAGAACGTTTAGCCCAGAAGCGCAAAGCGGCACAAGCACGTCAAGAACTGACACGCCTTCTGACTACTGCCACCTTTGGTGGTTTGTTCTTAGGTATTCTTCTTTTTTTTATAGGTGGAATTAAAGCAGCAGTTCCTGCTGTATTGGGAATCATCATTATATCCCTCGGCTTCAAATACCCCCGCGAAGCCCTTTTAGCCTTCATTCTTTACGTACCATTAGGAGGTACAATTACTTATTATCTCGGCAATAGCCCCATACTCCAATTAGCTAAAGATGCTTTTTACATTCCTGCATTAATTGGAATCTGGCAGACTTGCCGCAAGCAGAACTTACCCCTACTTATTCCTCCAGGTATTAAAATTCCACTATTTATTCTGTTAGGTTCATGTGCGATTACACTGCTGTTTGTCAATGGTGGGCAGCAGTTCAACCCCTCGGCAGCGGCACTATTGAAAGCCGCACCCAAGGAAATACCTATAGGCATGGGAATTCTGGGTTTGAAAGTATTGTTGGGCTATTTACCCCTAATAAGTTGCGCTTATTATTTCATTCGTAACAAGCAGGATTTTTTATTTTTGTCCCGCTTACAGATTATCACTATCATCACCTGCTGTGTACTGGGATTAATTCAATACCTGTTACTAGCAAAGGGGGTATGTCAAGGCACTAAAAATTTAGAAGGAGCAGCTTTATTCAAGGCATCACTTGACGCTCGATGTTTTATTGGTGGATCTTTAGTCTATAGTCCTGAAGAAGGCGTGATTCGGCTACCCGGAACCTTTGTTGCGCCTTGGCAGTGGGCATGGTTCTTAATTTCCAGCAACTTTTTTAGTTTTGCCACCGGTTTTAGTGATCCCTCCATCCTTTGGCGAATTGGTGGTTTAGCTTCTATGGCTTTAGTCTTTGTCAATGCAGTCGTCTGCGGACAAAGAATTGCTTTAGCCTTAGTGCCAATATGCTTCGTGATTTTACTTGTTCTTACTGGTCAAATTGGCAACCTTAAACGATTTATCCCTATAGGGGTGGGACTTGCCATTATTCTGGGAATTGCGGTAGTCACTAATCCGGAAATTATACAACAGAGGATAGAGAGTTTTACTGGTCGTTGGGAAGCTTCACCTCCCTACGAGTTTATTACCCAGCAATT
The DNA here is from genome assembly GCA_964657295.1 of Iningainema sp. GTDB lineage: Bacteria > Cyanobacteriota > Cyanobacteriia > Cyanobacteriales > Nostocaceae > Rhizonema. The sequence continues at coordinate 3,945 of CAZZVG010000303.1, forward strand.
TACAGACGTGTGGAAAAATTTAGATGGACCATTTGGAAATGGCTTAGGTCGTGCTACCAACTCAGCTCGTGTATTAGGTGAAACTAAGCTAGTCGAAACCTACTATCCCAAATTACTTCATGAAATCGGACCGTTCGGACTGATATGTTTTTTGGGTTTAGTCACTACCTTAACAGTAATTTGCTTCCAGACTTACCGTTCTATAAAAAACCGTAATTACCGTATTTACGGTGCAGCTATGTGGGTGTTTATACTATTTATTAGTTACAACACATACTACTACCCTCTAGATGTCGATCCAGTCGCTGTCTATTACTGGTTTTTCGCAGGAATTCTTCTGAAATTACCAGTTCTAGACAAGCTTGAACAACTCCAAGAAGTCCCTGAGAAAGTCAAAGGACGACGGAAGTAGGGGTGGGTTTAATAGAAAAAACATCTCCGGAAACACAACATACTACAAAACCTGCCCTGCAACCAACCACTAAGAACCATCAACCATCAAACAGATGAATTTACCTTTAATTTCTGTAATTATTCCAACTTATGCCCGTGAGGAACCACTACGTGATAGCCTTGTGGATGTCCTCAAACAAGACTACCCAAATTTTGAAGTTTTGGTGGTAGACCAAACTCCAAAACACCAACCAGAAATTCAAGCCTTTATAGAAGAATTAGCAGCAGCAGGTAAAATTAAGTGGTTTCATCTGGAATGGGCGAGTTTGCCAGGGGCACGGAATTATGCTTTACGGCGTGCCGCAGGTGAGATCATTTTGTTTATTGATGATGATGTCCAATTACAAAGTGGGTTTTTAGCAGCGCACGCAAAAAATTATTTGGAAAAGCCAGAAGTCGGGGCTGTCGCCGGACGTGTCTTTGACAGAATGAAATTAGGTGATTCTGGGGGAAAATTGCAGATTGAATATCTTCCTTCTCAAGCAATGGACCCAGGAATTGCTTGGTATTATATTGATTTGGTACATACAATCAAACCCCAGGAAGTCCTCTCTACTAGAGGTTGCAATATGTCCTTTCGTCGAGAGATTTTTACCAAGTACGGACTAAGGTTTGATGAAAGGTTTCGTGGGAGTGCAGTGCGAGAAGAATCAGATTTTTGTTTGCGGTTACGGCAGACTGGATACAAAATTTGGTATGATCCGGAAGCTTATTTGGTACATTTAGGGGAAGAAACTGGAGGTTGCCATGATATTAGTATGCGAAGTCTCCAGTATCAACTCACCTTCTACCATAACCATTTCTTAATGGGGCTGAAAAATCTCACCGTTACTCAAGCTTTACGTCTGTACACTCGTTTATTTGACTGTCATGTTCTCGGACGCCCTCCTTGTCACAAAAGTGGTTCCCCCATCAAAATTGTCACTCGTGGTTTTTTCTACACTCTCGGCTTTTTCAAAGCTTTAGGTTCTGTCATCCAATCGAGGTGGAATGATGGTCAAATTTATACACGTTTAGATCAACAAGTTTAGTTAATAGTCATTTGTCATTAAGAACAAGCGACAAAGGACAAAGGACAAATTACTAATGAAAATTCTCGTAGCCAGTCATACTTATATTGTTGACTTAAACTGTGAAAAACTGCGTGTTCTATCGCAACTAGAACCCGAAGTTGAGGTAACGGTTGTCGTTCCCAAACTTTGGAAACCCGGTGGTGTTCAAAACCAAATTATTGAAACTCAGTACCGAGATGAAGGTAAATTTCGCATAGTTCCGGTTTCTAATTTTAGTCAAAATCATCAAGGAATTCTGATTTTTGGTACCGAGATAATCTCTTTGCTAAAGCAGTTTCGTCCCCAAATTATTCAGGTAGAACAAGGGTCTAGAGGATTAGCTCATTCTCAAATGATAGCCTTAAATCATCTTTTAGGACTAAAGGCTAAAAATGTATTTTTCACCTGGTGGAATCTTCCTTACGAACTTAAATTTCCAGTTTCGTTAATAGAGAAATACAACCTCAAGCACAGCCACGGAATCATTTCAGGAAATCAAGATGGTGCAGAAATTTTGCGGCAGCGAGGATACAAAGGTTCGATAAAAATCATGCCTCAACTTGGCGTGGATGAAAGTTTGTTTACTCCCACCCCTCAAACAAAATTAGCAACTCAGTTGGGGATTGCTCAAGGTGAGTTTGTTGTCGGCTTCGTCGGACGTTTTGTGCCAGAAAAAGGATTGCTGACTCTACTAAATGCTTTAGTCACTTTGAAAGATAAATCCTGGAAATTATTGCTTCTCGGACGCGGAGAATTACAGTCAGAATTGATGCGTCTTGCAGCAGAAAATAATATTGAAGAAAGAATTATTCTAGTTGAAAGTGTACCTCATAACCAGGTATGTAATTATATTAATTTAATGAGTAGTTTAGTCTTACCTTCGGAAACAACTTATAAATTTAAAACCCTAACTGCTGCAGGATGGAAAGAACAATTTGGTCACGTACTCATTGAAGCAATGGCTTGTAAAGTCCCTGTTATTGGTTCCGATTCAGGCGAAATTCCTCATGTCATCGGCGATGCTGGTTTGGTATTTCCCGAAGGTGATGTTAAAGCGCTGGCTAATTGTATAGTTCAGTTAATGGAACCAGAACTGGCTAAAAATTTAGGCGAAATGGGTTATCAAAAAGCAATGCTCCAATACACCAATAAAGCTTTGGCAAAACAGCAATTGGAGTTTTATAAAGACCTTGTAAATACCTGAGTTCAACGTAAAAAAAGACTGAAAAGTTGACGGAGTAAACTTTGTAGCGATATAAGGCTGTGGGAATTACTGTCATGCTGCTCGGCTGAAGCTGGTAGTGATGGGCTACAGTTACAAGAGATTGAGTTCAATCATCAAGTATCAGAAAATTATCAGGAAGAAATGATGGCAGGCAAATTAGACGCAAAGGTGGCAATTATTACAGGTGCATCT
>CAZZVG010000304.1:0-2735 GCA_964657295.1 Iningainema sp.
CTGGGTTTGGGTCGTATAAGGCATCTATGTCCCACCGATCAGCTGGAACCTCAGTGATGGCATCCACACCTTCGCGCAGAAGCTGCCAGAATGCCTCTGGGCTTTTGGCACCGGGAAAACGACATCCAATTCCGATAATTGCAATGGGTTCCATCTTAACCCTTCTCCTCATTTGCTTTAACTTTAGGGCGTTGCACAGTTTAGCAGGGTCTACCGAGTTTTCTACTTTTGATTTGCCATCAAAATATTATCCACATTCAACACTTAAATGCTGTTCTTACAGTAAATAAATTCTAGTTTAAATTTCTTACTTGTAGCTAATCGTCTCATCCAATACTCACTGAGTGGAAAAAGAAAACTTAAGCAATTAATCAGAAACTCTCCGTAGTGTAACCGCCCGGATTTTTTATAAGCTTCATAGTTGGTATTCTTTATCCAGTCTAAACTTTTTATAAACGTATTATCTGTGACATCTACCGCCTCACAAATTTGCAACCCCGCGCTGTTTAACATCTCATAGTATTCGCCAATTCCTCTCAAATGTTGACTTTGTACCTGGTCTGAAGCTATTACATATGACAGCCAAGAACATGGTCTTTCTAATAAATATTCTGCCAGGGCTAAGTATCCTCTTGACTTCAATACCTCTTGAACTTTTTTAAATAACCTCTCCTTATCTTCGATATGATAAATAGACTCTACTGCAATGACATGGTCAAAAGTTCCCACTTCAAAGTTCATGTCCATAGCGTTCATGTGATGCACCTGAACTAGATGGTCTAACCCGGCATTTTTGACGGACTGTCTGGCTCTATTAACATTCTCTTCTACTATGTCAATACTATGTACAAAACACCCAAACTTTTTGGCCAGCCATATTGATGTGCCTCCATTTCCACATCCTAAGTCTAGGATGATATCACCTTCTTTAATTGGCATCGGCTTTGTCAGATCTTCCAGGTAGCGTGTTTGAGCTAAATCAACCTCATTCACATCCATATCTGGTGTCCAGTACCCTAGATGAGCATGTTTAACATCTTCGAGAAAAGTTGCATAAACGTCATTCATTGATTGTTCAGTTGTTTTATAAGTCATTTTTTGTTTCCTTGTTTATAGTTTGAGTTGAAGCGCATTTAGAGCATTTCATCTGAATGATGTTCTCTGCAACTTTGTGGCGCGGATCTGTTTTGCTGGGCTTACCGATTTTTCTACTTAAGATTGGCAATCAAAATGTTATCCACTTTAAGACTTACTTGCTGTTTCTACACCAGATAAATTCAAATTTAAATATCTTTTTTTTGGCTAGTCTTAGCATCCACCAGTCACAGACTTCCCAAATATACTTAAACCAATCCTTCACATATCCGTACTTGCTTTGCGTGAAGTTTTTATAAAATTCATAGTGATTAGATTTATTCCATTTCAAGAATTTTATGAACGTGTTTTCAGTTACATCTACAGCCTCAATAATTGGCAACCTGGCGTTGTTTAACATCTCATAGTATTCGTCAATTCCTTTCAATTGTTGACTTTGTACCTGGTCTGAAGCTATTACATATGACAGCCAAGAACATGGTCTTTCTAATAAATATTCTGCTAGAGCCAAGTTTCCTCCTGGCTTCAAAACCTCTTGAACTTTTTTAAATAACCTCTCTTTATCTTCGATATGATAAATTGACTCTACTGCAATGACATGGTCGAAAGTTCCCACTTCAAACTTCATTTCCATAGCGTCCATATGATGCACATGAATGAGATGCTCTAACCCGGCATTTTTGACCGCCTGTCTGGCTCTATTAACACTCTCTTCTACTATGTCAATAGCCTGTACAAAACACCCAAACTTTTTGGTCAGCCATATTGATGTGCCTCCATTTCCACATCCTAAGTCTAGGATGGTATCACCTTCTTTGATTGGCATCGGCTTTATCAGCTCTTCCAGGTAGCGTGTTTGAGCTAAATCCAGATCCTTCACATCCATCTCTGGTGTCCAGTAACCTTGATGAACATGCTTAAAATCTTCGAGAAAAGTTGCATAGAAGTCATTCGTTGATTGTTCAGGAGTTCTATTTATCATTTTTTGTCTCCTTTTTTTTAGTTTTATCTGAAGAGAATTTGGGACATTTCATCTGTTTATTGTGCAACGCCTACTTTGGTTTCTCATTCCTTGGCAAGCAAAGCTTGGCTTACACTGTGAAACTTACAGGGAGAGCTTTTAGTCCGCGTAGAATGATATTCTCTTGCCACTCCAATGTATCTGTATAGAGTTTCAGCTCGGGCATTCTTTGAATAAGTGTGTTAATTGCGATCTGTGCTTGTGTGCGTGCAAGCGTAGCTCCCAAACAGGCATGAATGCCGTAGCTAAAAGCTAGGTGACGGTTTTTTTGTCGGGTAATGTCGAAGCGATTAGGTTCAGGAAACTGAGTTGGATCGCGATGCGCTGCTCCCAAACAGACAAAGACTTGCTGACCCTTTTGAATCGTTTTGTTGCCAATTTCAACTTCTTCCATTGCTGTCCGGACAGTGACTTGCACTGGGCTATCGTAGCGCAACAGTTCTTCGACAGCACTTTGGATCAGCATCGGTTCCTGTTTCAGCTTTTCCAGTTGGTCGGGATGACGCAACAGGGTGAGTACACCGTTGCTAATGAGTTTCACTGTAGTCTCATGACCTGCGGCAAATAATAAGATGCAGGTGGCTAAAAGTTCGTCTTCACTCAGCTTGTCATTCTCTTC
>CAZZVG010000304.1:2835-6849 GCA_964657295.1 Iningainema sp.
CCGGGTGTGATCGGGCGGGTCTAGGAAGAGAATCCACTTGCTGTTGATCCGTCCCAATGGGCTGAGTTCTCCTTGTTTTTCCCGGAATCTGATGTCTTTATAGTTTCCCCAACGCCGCATATCGGCGCTAAAACGAGGATCGCGCAGCACTGCTACGGCATCGTCGTAGCGGGTGATTACCCACAGACCCATGAAGCTCCAATGCACTGGTTCTAGGGAGCGGAGGCGATCGTAGATGGGATAGGGATCGGCACGAAACTCTGGCAAGAAGGGATTAAACTTAACTGCTCTCCCTACGCCTGCTAATGACTTTTTTGGTGTATTGGTGATTGGCTCCATCTCAACTGTCCTTTTATGGACTGACTCTGGCAGTTAATTGTGAACAACTGTATTTTTTCGCTAAGGGATTTCCAAGAAATAAATTATCCATTTTGTATTTTGTGGGGTGGGCCGGACAGCCCGTCCCGACCCGTGGCTGCTCGGACGAAGAGGGCAGTAGGGTGCGTGACTCACTGAAGTTCGCTTGCCACGAGTCAAAGACCGTTTGTCACGCACCCTACAACTGGATACTTTTTTATTAGCTAGGAGACTAACCAGTCTTGGATGGCTGCTTCAGTTATGATTGGCTTTTGGTGATGCGATCCCAAGCACCCGCCTTTGACGGCTTGCTGATCAAAATTGTTCGTACCCAAGAATATCTGTTGCTCTTTGGGAGGTTGCGGTGCAATGCCTTTCCTCAATCTACAACAATTTACAAACTATCAGCTAAATGCCGTGCCAAAGCCTCAATGGTAGGATAATCGTACATTAGGGTTGCTTCAAGCTTAAATCCAAGCCACTCCTCTAGGTCAGCTGTCAAACCTATTACTGCCGCAGAATCCAGACCGTAGCGGTTAAAGGGAATCGTCGTTTCGACCTCATCTACGTCGATTTCCAGTAGTTCTGCCAGATAGGAGGCTATCCAGACTTGAATGTCTTCGGCTGTTATTTGTGTATGACCTATAGCATCAGCATCCTTACTAACTGCTTCTTTCGATATATGAGTAAGTTCAGTATCCTGGATTTTCATTATTTAGACCTCCATCGCTATAATGAGTACGCAGCCTTTAACTACATTGTTGAAAGTTCAAGATGCTTGTTTTTTAGCCTCAATCATCCCTGCTGTAGGCGCTTTGACATCCCAGACTAAGTGTGCCTTTTCTAGTAAACGGATAACCCAGCCACCTTTGTCAATTTGCCACCATTCCAAACCGAAAATTGCTGAGTTTGGAAAAGCATGATGGTTGTTGTGCCATGCTTCCCCAAAAGTAGGAATTGCTAGCCACATATTGTTTGTACTTTGCTCGCGAGTATCAAAAGGACGGCTACCATACATGTGGGTGATTGAGTTAATGCTCCAAGTAGCGTGATGTACTAGGAAAACCCGGACAAGCCCCCCCCATAGAAACCCTTTTGCGGCTCCCATCCATGTCCATGTAAAAACGCCTTCCAAGATAGCAGGTATCACAAGACCAAGGATTACCCAACCAAGGTACAACTGATTGACCCGAGCAATGGCAGAGTCTCGTATTAAGTCTTTGGCAAACAGCATAGAATTTGAGACTTCGCCGTCTAACATCCAGCCGACATGGGCATGCCATAGCCCGCTCCAACCAACAAGTTGCTGCCCTTTGTAAAAGTGAGGGGAATGAGGATCTTCTGGAAGGTCGCTGTACTGATGATGGCGGCGATGGTTGCTTACCCACTGAATGACAGGACCTTGAACTGCCATAGAGCCAAGGATAGCGAGGATAATTCGGACGGCAGTACTAGTCTGGAAGGTACAGTGGGCAAATTGTCGGTGAAATCCCACAGTAATCCCAACTATCGTTAAGGCGTACATACTGACCAACAACCCTATATCCACTGCACCAATGCCTGACAGCATAAGCAGTCCAATTGCAAGTAACAAACCAATCAAGGGAATTGAGAGGTTGGCTAAGGCGAAACGCCGTTGTAGCAATTGTAGGTCATGATTGTTGATTGTTATTTTCTGACTTTGACGTGAGCCAGCAAGCAGCCCGCATCTTTTTGTGCTGTCCATATTCATCGACATTGGCTTCTCTCTATGACTTTTGGCTTTTTACAACTTTTTGCTGGTACAACATTAATTTTTTTCCAAAGTTTTTAGTGCTTGGAAGTTTGTAATTGCTGCAAGAGAGATTCAACTTCATTATTCAGATGCCGAAACTTCGCTTTACTCTCTTGACTCTCACTCCAATCCTCCACCACATCTAGGCTTCCCGTGAGAAACCTATTCCGGCAGGCATAACGCTGAATCTTACCACTGGAAGTTTTAGGAATACTTCCAGTTTTGAGCAGCAGGACAGTATAAACTTGTAAATCGTGTTCTTGTGCCACCATCTCACGAATATTTCCAACGACCTCATTTACATCCAGCTTCCGGAAGTAACTCCGCTCCACCTCTTGAACAACGACCAGTCGCTCTTGACCCTTGACCTCTACCGCAAACGCCGCCCCACAACCAGACCGCAGTGCCGGATGACTCTTCTCAACTGTCAGTTCAATATCTTGGGGATAATAGTTGCGACCTCGGATGATAATCACATCCTTAAGTCGCCCTGTGATGAACAACTCGCCATCCCGCAAAAATCCCAAGTCCCCGGTGCGGAAAAACGGTCCCTCATCGGTATCTGCTAAGTAGGCATTAAAAGTTTTTTCCGTCTCCTCAGATTTCCTCCAATAGCCCTGAGCAACGCTCTTACCACTAACCCAAATCTCTCCCACTTCATGACTGCCGCAACGGGTCAAGGTTTCGGGATGAGCAATGACAATCTGCAGGTCTAGCAAGGTTTGACCACAACCTACTAAAGTCCGGGAGCCATCATCATCGCTACAGGCTGGAACGACTCTATTTTGCTCTAACGCTTCTGCCTGAACACTTTGGAGTACTGGCGGCGCTGTCTTGAAACCACCAGATACAATCAGGGTTGTTTCTGCCATCCCGTAGCAGGGGTAAAATGCCTCCCTGCGGAAGCCACAATCCGAGAAAGTGCCTGCAAACCGCTCGAGTGTCTCGGCACGGATGGGTTCAGATCCATTGAAAGCAACTTCCCAACTGCTCAGGTCAAGATTCGCCCGCTGTTCTGGCTTTATCTTGCGAACACACAACTCATAAGCAAAATTTGGTCCGCCGCTGGTAGTCGCCTTGTAGCGCGAAATTGCTTGTAGCCAGCGCAAAGGTTTCTCAAGAAAGGCAACTGGTGACATCAGTATGACTGGGAACCCACCAGAGAGGGGCTGTAGTACTCCACCAATCAACCCCATATCGTGGTAGGGCGGCAGCCAGATCACACCCTTGCTGTTGGGTGTATGCTCGAAACACTTATGGATCAGAAACGAATTGTGCAGCAGATTGCTATGACTCACCATCACTCCCTTCGGCGTCCCCGTAGAACCCGATGTGTACTGGAGAAAAGCTAGGTTATAGCTGCTCACTGTCGGTTGTTGCCAGTCTGACGCTAAGGATCTGGGAATATTATCGGTTGCTAAAGACCGCAGACCCTGTAAATTCCCGGATTGGGCAAACCTTCCCTCTACATCCGACAAAACGTTTTGGGTAGTCAGCGCTATCGTCGCCTGTGCATCTGCCACAATCGCTTCTAAGCGGGACAGAGCCTGGTTAGGTCGAGGGGGATAAGCGGGGACAGCAACGACCCCAGCATACAGACAACCGAAAAACGCGGCAATGAATTCCAGACCCGGTGGGTAGAGCAGCAACACACGCTCTCCACTCGCTCTGTAACTTTGGAGCAAGGCACCAATGGCTCGAGCTTGGTGATCCAGTTCTTCATAAGTTAGATATGAATCCTTCACTTCTCCATCAAGTAGAAAGGTATAAGCCTTGTGTTCAGGCTGGACGAACACTCTCCAACGCAGGAGTTCGACCAACGTAGAACATTCGACTGGTAGCTTGGAAAACTTTTTGTCCATTTGTGCAACTTAGGTGGAGTA
>CAZZVG010000305.1:0-4578 GCA_964657295.1 Iningainema sp.
TTTGTTGCTGCCAAGTAAGCGTTCCTCCTGTAATTAGACAAATAACGATAAATTGATACTTTGAGCTATGAAAAGCAAGATCCCCGACTTCTCTTACGAAGTCGGGGATCTGTGTCATAATCTATAAAAATAATTTAATTTCAAGCCAGATTAGGGATTTAGGTTCTGACTTTCGATAAAATTGGACAACAATTTTCAGATAGGTTTGTTCATTACTATGCCTTCTGCACCTTCTAGTCGCTACAAAAGCAGACTTTTTAACTTTTTACATCATAAATCTCAGCAAATAGGCGATCAACTACAGCTAGCATTTCGCTATGTAAAAGTTACCACGAGTTGGTCATTAGAAGCACTACTTCAGCCACTGTATTTACTGTTTCAAAAAGCTATTGATTCTTCTGGCAAGCAGTTGCACTCAAGGGATGGGCAACAGCAAGCGAAATTCCAGCCGGAAACACCTCCATCAACGGATACTCCTATTCAGCTAGTGTTAGCTACAGCAGGAAAAATGGGAGTGGGTAAGGTGAGGAAAATATATCGCCGATCCCCCTCCATTCCTAGAGTGCGAGGAATTGCTTCCGAACTGGCAAATCGCAATCTAGTTCTGGTAACTGATGAAAATATAATTTTGGATATTCTAACACGCCAGCAGCAAAAAAAACTGCAAAATCGAATTATTAAAGCAGTCGCTAACTACTGGCAGAACTGGCAATTGACTGAAGTAAACGAGGAAACAAAACTTTTATCGGAAATCGACCGTTTGTTGACAAAATTGACTGGGAGTAGTGCAGATGAAACACCTGTACTACACGAAAGCATGGATTCTACATTGAATTCTACTTCAGCCCTAGTAGTTATAGATACATTAATCACTAATTTAGAATCAAAAGCTTTAGTCCCTGTCTCTCGCGTAACTGCGATTGTGCAGTCTCAAACTTCCAAACTTGCCCGAGTCATTTGGTTAATATCTCCGCAACCAAAAGTGACTGATGATACAGAGGATCGTTACGGGAAAATTACAGCTTTGATTTGGGGAGCGCTCCATTTTTTCTTCGGTGGCAAAAATACTAAAACTAGCAAAACTGGCAATCAATTATTACAAAAACCAACATCCTTCGCTTTGCCTAACAGTCTTCCGTTGCAGACAGAAGATTTAACAGATCCCTGGCTGACTCCGAGCGATTTGTTCGGTGATTCCCAACAAGAAAGCGATGCCTGCGGCGAGCTACGCCTACGCCAATTCACAATCTCTGCCCAAACCACAAACCCTATTATCCCCTCTCAAGAAACACGACATTCTTTCCAAAACTTTGTGAGTACTTCCCAAAAGTTTTTGCGAAAATTTCCATCTAGATCTGGTTTGGGAAAAACACCGACAAAAATCGACAACCTTTTACAAACTCCCCCACTAAAAACAACGACAACTGAGCATTTTGAGGAAGTTATTGAAGAAATTATTAATAACAAAATAGATGAACCGCCTCAAAATGCAAAATCGGCGGAACAGAATCCTCTGTCACCCGAGCTTTGCTTGAAATCTGCCGAACAACCGCTTCTGCCCGGAAGACTTCACGAATCATTTATCCGTTTTTGTCTAAGAAAAATGAAGTCGCAAAAACTCTTCTTTCCTTCGGGAAAAGACTCATCATTAAAGATGACGGCAAGACATGAAGAGATGAAAACAACGGAGAGTCATGACGGGACAAATGAACTTGATAGAACTTGTGACTTAAAAAAACAAAGAGAAAGAAAGAATGTTCTGCGTCTGACGACATCCTTTATTTCAAAATTTAAAACTGAAAGTCAAAAACAAGAATCTCAATTACAGCAACGCCTAACCAACACAGTTGAGGCAAAGCCAGACTGGATAGAAATCAACGCTAAGTCATTAGGGTACGAAAAGCACCCTCTAGAACAAATTCTACAATGGCTTGACCGTATTATGGTTTTACTAGAAGATATATTTATGAAAATTATTCACTTTTTACACAAACTTTGGAGAGTTAAGAGTGAGTAAGGGCGAAAAAGATCCCCGACTTCGTAAGAGTTGTCGGGGATCTTTAGTTAAAAACCCAATCACAGAAATAGCTTTTCTACGCTGTTCGGGTGTTACTTCCAAATATCTCTGCAATGTCCCCAAATCGCTGTACTTCTAACCCAGTCGCTACAAGATTAGCGATGTGCGGGCGACTAACCTACATAGCACCCGACAATAAATTAAAATACCTCTTAAGAGCATTCCATGTGATAACATAAATATCAAAAGGATAGCTAATCCCATGACGACTAATAAGCTACCGAAAAAGAAAGATAAAAAACTTCAGATTTCCGAACATCCTCTGGCAAAGCTTGCTGGCAAATTTGAAGGAGAATTTTGGGAAAATACCCTTTGGGAAATTCAAAATTTGAGAGAGATAGAAAAGCTAGAAATTAACAAAACTGTAGATAATAAATAACTTGTAGATTTTAAGACAAGTGTACCTACTCGATAGCAGCATTGTTAGTAATTATCTTGACCGAAGACGTAATTTTCCTCAATTAGTAGAACAGATTTTAAGTACTCCACCCGAACAGATATTTATTAGTATCATTACAGTCGAGGAAATAATCCAGGGAGCTTTAGCAAGCATTCAAAGAGTCAGGCAAAAGTCATCTATCACAGATGCTTACAGATATTTTGAAGAACTATTTGCAGCATTACATTACTTTCAACGTTTGCCTTATACGAGTGAAGCAGAAGAAATTTATCAATCCCTATCCGCCAAAGTAAAACGTATTGGAACTCAGGATTGTCGCATTGCTGCTGTTGCTCGATCAAAAGGATATATTTTAGTGACGGCAAATGTGGCTGATTTTGAAAAAATAGGAAACGTTCAAATAGAAGACTGGACGCAGTGAGAATCGAAGAATCTATATCAATACAAGATCGGCGATGGCTACGCCCACCGCCGGCATCGCACTCTAGATGATCAAACAGGACTTACTCATTCTTAGCTCCATGAAATCCCATCTCTAAAACTCTTCCTCATCATAATACATGCTTGTAGTAGGAGCATTTTCTGTCAGAAATTACTTCTTTCCACGACTTCATGAGCAAGTACCCAATGTACCACAAAGATATAGCACGCCTGTTGGGAGTTACAGTCTCTTACAAGCGCGATCGCATTTTCAATTTGGGGGAGCGATCAGTTGCGTCAGTCCTTTCTTTAGAGAATAAATCCAATTCTCAGCAAAAAAGCCCTTCTAAAATTACTGGGAAGAGCATTACTATCAGTGTCTTTCTTGAGAGCGATGCCTGCTTTGGGCTTTTGCATAAGTCTTGATGCACGAGAGATAGATACTGTTGAGCGCTTTAATTATTTAATGAGACTATCTAGTTTGAGCGGTATTTTACGTTGTGATAAAGGAGCTTGAGTACGTGTCCAAACAAATGCCGAAATTCCAAGTCAAAAATGGTAGAAGATTGTTATCCTGGACTTTAACAATAGCAGTAGCAGCTCTATTCGTAAACATTCCTAACAGTACAGGGCAATCCCAGCCACCACAGTCAGCAGAACAAAGAGCCGCGTTGAAAGAAGCTACTGGGTTAAATCAGCAAGTTGAGCGGTTGTACAAGGAGGGAAAATATAGTACAGCTATTCCTTTGGCAGAACGCGTACTTTTGATTAGGGAGAAAGTATTGGGCAAAGAACATCCAGATGTCGCCACGAGCCTAGAAAAAATCAAAGCTATTTTTCCTGAGACTACACTAAAGCTAGGTCAGTCAGCGACAGAAACTGCGATTAAACAGCTTCATTCTCCCAGTATCCTACATTTAGCGACTCACGGTTTCTTTCTGAGTGATCCTGAAGTTAAACTCGTGAATGATGAATTTGGTAAGCAACCAAAAGTTTTGAATCTGGAAAATCCCTTGTTGCGTTCCGGATTAGCATTGGCTGGTGCTAACAATCGCAATCAAGTTTCATCTGGGGCAAACGATGGTGTACTCACGGCATTAGAAGTCGCTGGGCTTTCTTTACGCGGCACTCAATTAGTTGTGCTATCCGCATGTGAAACCGGGTTGGGTGATGTCAAGGTAGGAGATGGATTATACGGCTTACGTCGTGCTTTGGTAATTGCTGGTTCTCAAAGCCAAGTCTTGAGTTTGTGGAAAGTGAGTGATGCTGGGACTAAAGAACTGATGGTAAAATATTACCAAGGTTTGAAAGCGGGTAAGGGCAGGCATGAAGCGTTGCGAGATGCTCAACTGGAAATGCTGAAAAACCCAAGTTATCAACATCCTTTCTACTGGGCAAGTTTTGTCCCTTCTGGTGATTGGACTCCACTTCACAAATGGTAGAGTTACATAAAAGGGAATTTGAATCAGCGATACCGAAAATGCTTACTTGACAAGCCTTTTTCACAAAATAAAATTACACAACGTATACAAAATAAATTATGGTCTAGGGTAAAAACAGCCTGGGCAGCAATAGTCAAAAAACTATATACGTTGTATTCTTTGTAAAAAGAATCACTTAACATTTTCCACAAAATTCAAAACCATACCAAAAGTTGTTGTTGTTGTGGAAAAGCTTTTTT
>CAZZVG010000305.1:4588-6846 GCA_964657295.1 Iningainema sp.
ATATAAGTCTAGGAAAAATGTAGCGGAGATCTGATCCGATGTCCGGCCTCTTGACACAATGCACGGCAAAAAATATGCGTCCAAAGGTTGACCAACAGAAGATAGAACGACTTATGGAAGCCTTGGGTAGAGAAGCTCAGGGTGCAGGGTGCATTTACTTTACAGGTGGTGCTAGTGCCCTACTAATTGGATGGCGTAGTTCCACGGTTGATGTAGCCATTGCACCCGAATTAATCCGATTCCCCTCTCTCGATTCTGATGTACTATTAAGCAGGGTCGAGAACTTTATCGAGGGTTTTGAAGGTAAACAAGAGTGAGGGTCAACCATGAATCTCAATGAGTTGCCAGGATCAGATTTAATCCTATCAGGAATAGACGATCTTCACAATGGCGAGACGAATACAGTTGGATCGTTGTTAGTTGCCATCGCCGCAACGCGCTTAACCGAAGCCGGCTTAAATATCCCAAAAGGTTGTTTAGCTCCAGAGCCTGAACTGACTTTGTATGACCTTCTTCTTCTGGAACGGGACGATGCCTACTCTTACTACAATGCTTTGCTTTCGAGCCTCAATAGCTTTTGCAATGCACTTGAACTCAGTCATAAATATCAAAGTAATACGGAAGGATGATAACCCCCGTGTTTCTAACCGGGGGTGGAAATCCGACACGAGGGGCGGTTCATTAAATTAGGTGTAAACTAAATTAATAATCTTGCACTACCCCATTAACGACTGGTTTAACTTCAGAATTATCAGTGAAGGGATTGGTTCCGCCACTCCAGTTAAAGTCGTTAATTCGGAAGCTGATGCCGCCTAATTGCAAATCTGGATTGTAGCGAATGATAATTCCATAAGTGCGGCGGTTATATTCTACAGTATAGTCGGTGCTTGTGCTTCGTCCGGTGTCTAAGTTAATGGTTGTTTGAAAGCCCAAACGAAATGGGCCATAAATTTGCTGTGTCAAGCCTGCCGTGAGGACTCTGTTATCAACAGAGCGATCAAACAAAAAAGGTGATAAACCACTGTTGAAACCTTCGGAGTATCTAATATTAAAGGCGGTATAATCTAAAAAGTCTTTGGAGTCATGACCGATTTGTCCTTCTAACCCAATGGTACCAATAAGGGTGGATTGGTTATCACCACTGCCATAAAAACTGCTGACTCCGGTGACGGCGGCAACTCCTCGAAGGTAGGGAACGACTTGGTTTGGCGTGTATCGCAATCCTTCGGTAGCGGTGGCTGGTAATGGTTTACCCTTCCATAAAAAAACGCCACCATCAATAGTCGCACTGGCTTGGATGCGACTGAGGGAGATGCGATCATTTTTTCGGGTTGGAGAGAGTAAGTCTTGGCGATCAGTATTAGCATTAATGTACTGTGCCCCTCCTTGATATCTTAGGTTGAAGCCTGTCTTCCCTAAAGGAATGAGTGGAGAGGTAATGATACCGCCAATACTACTTTGAACTGTTTGATAACCAAGGGAACCATTATAGAGGCGATCGCGGTAGCTTGATTCGAGTGTCACAATGTAGGGGTTGACGGTGCTTAATCCCTGACGCAAGCGCAAACTTGCCCGAAGTAAGTCTGGGAGTTTCTCTGAATCTAGGGTTGGTAAAACTGCATAACCCTGGATTACAGTCTGCGGACTTAAAACAGCATTAAGTCTTGTCTTGAAACCAAAAAGATCTGCTATATTACTAGGGCTGCTAAATGCTTTTTGAACGAAGAACTGAGGTGTGACGCTAAGACGAATTGATCCTGTATTTATTGGTTGGAAAGTACGTTGAATAAATATACCTCCCCGCTGCCCTGAATCATAGCCAGCGGAAAATAGTGTAGGACTCACCTCACGTTGTCTACGATCAATGACTTGTTCATCTCGCGGGATGGGAACAGAGAGATTTTGGTCAAATACTAGACGCTGCCGTACTGTCTTCAGGCGATCAACTAATGGGGAAACTCGTGTGAGAGTTAGCTTATCTGCACGTAACTCCAATTCTGGTGGCGAAAATGGATCGTTGGTGATCCGAACATCTCTTGCTTGCCAGCCCTGAGGATAGAAATCAACATTTGCGGCTTCAAATCGCAGTCGCTTAACTGCTCCTCCCGGTTGGGGATTTCCTTTACGACCTACATTAATATTAAGTCCTGGACGACCGTTCGCTTGCAGTGGCTGATTGGCGGCGATGCGATCGCTTAAAGGTGCCAGTGAGGCTCCACTTGGTGTCAAATCAGGGGATGAAGTTGTGTCGAAAGAGA
>CAZZVG010000306.1:0-6814 GCA_964657295.1 Iningainema sp.
AATATAAAATCATCAAAGGGTAAGCTGCTAAATAAAAATGGATGCTCTATTTCGTAACTCTCGAAGAAAACTCTCTCAAGGGTTGCTATTCTGGCGCGAGGTTGGCGAAGGAATTCCGGTTATTTTTTTACATGGTGCTTGGAACGATAGTAGTCAATGGATCTCAGTAATGGAATTGCTTTGGCAAGATTTCCATTGCTTCGCACCAGATATGTTTGGGTTTGGTGAGTCAGAGTATCCTGACATACACTACTCCATCGATCTGCAAGTAGAAAGTTTAGCCGAGTTTATACATGCTTTAAAGCTAGAAAAGATTTATCTGGTGGGACATTCACTCGGTGGCTGGATTGCTGCTCGCTATGCTTTAAAGTACCCAGAAACAATTAATGGTTTGGTTCTACTTGCACCAGAGGGCGTAGAAATAGAAGGACAACAAACCCGGTGGCGAAAAATGCGGCGATTAGTCAATGGCTCTTCGTTGCTGTTTAAATTGTTGCGGTTTCTTCGCCCATTAACTAAAGCACTAGGTTGGAATTCAAACATTGAAAGAGATTGGCGGTTCCGTCAAGTTATGTTACAATATCCTACGGCCTGCGAGCTATTGTTCCAACGCCAGCAGCCAGAAATTGCAGCAGAATTATTACATAATCAATTGTACTCGCTCAAAGTCCCAGTTTTAATTCTACAAGGTGGAAAAGACACTCCAGAAGCTATAGCCATGACTCAAGCCTATGCCCAACAAGTTGCAGGGGCGTCTTTGAAAATGATTGCCCATGCAGAAGCTGACTTACCAGAGTCTCATGCAGGGCTTGTGGCTGCAGATATTCGAGAGTTTATCACTATTTTTTACGCCGACCATCGCTAAAACCGCGAAGATTCTGCTACACCAATAGCCAAATTACCCCCCCTCTCCCCCTCTCCCTCTCCCCAAAACTTCTAGGTGATTAACGCTTGCATTCCCCAAAATATTAAATTTGGTTCCACAAGTAAACGTGCCGCCATCTCAGGAAATTGGATTTGCAAGTAGTCGAGCAGTTGCTTGCCATCGCCTCCAGTTATGGCAATCTTAGCTTCAGGATAATCCCTCCACCAGGCCTCAACAAAATCTTTGATTCCAGCTAATAGGCTGTAAATCACTCCACTTTGCATCGCCTCTTTAGTATTTAAAGCATACCGAGGAGGAAGAACGGATGGTGCTTCTACGTTTGGTAATTGCCCTGTGTGATGAGCAAGAGTGGCAAGCTGTAAGCCCAATCCTGGAAGAATTGCTCCTCCCTGGAGACAGTGGTTCCCATTAGCACCTGTAAAAGTCAGTGCTGTTCCCGCATCAATCACTAGCACCGGGAAACCCCAAGCCTTTCCCGCACCCCATAAAGCTAAGGCACGATCAATCCCTAATGTAGAATATAAGCCTTGAAGAGGAACTTGGTCTAATGTAACAATCCGAACATCAGGATAAGTTTGCCAAAGTGCTGTTTGACTGGGAACTACCGAAGCAAGAATCAGCAGGAGTGGCGCAGTGGGGAAGTGGGAATTTGTCTTTGTATCCGGGTTTCCGCCTCTAATAACTTTAGATAAATTGTCCAGTGTTCGACATTGAGCAATCTGATGTATAATATCAGAAGGCAAATACTGGGTATCCCAGGCACAAGTTAGCTTTTCCTCAACAAACCACGCCCAGTGCAATCGGGAATTCCCGATCATCAAAGATAACCAAATCTTTGCAGACTGTACTCCGTGCCTTTGCGGTTCCATACATTTAAGTTTTTTAACTAACTATCAGTTTTTCAAAAAACTTTACAATTAACTCGTGTCACAATAGAGGCAAAGAACAAATACTTATTTGCTATGGAGGGCAGTTATGGTTGCGCTCACCGAAAAGACTCAAAAAAGGCTAACGATACAAACTGCTGAGATTGCCGAAGATACGACGGCGATTCGATCGCTCGATTGGGATCGCGATCGCTTTGACATTGAGTTCGGTTTGCAAAACGGTACCACCTACAACTCTTTTATCATCCGTGGTGAGCAAATTGCACTCGTCGATACCTCCCATGAAAAGTTTCGCTCCCTTTATTTAGATACACTCATTGGTCTGATCAACCCGGTAGAGATTGATTATTTAATTATCAGCCACACTGAGCCAGACCATAGTGGTTTAGTCAAGGATATTTTGCAACTTGTTCCCGAAATCACTGTTGTGGGTTCTAAAGTCGCAATCCAGTTTCTGGAGAATATGGTACATCAGCCATTTAAAAAGCGGGTTGTGAAGAATGGCGATCGCCTAGATTTGGGCAAAGGACACGAATTTGAATTCGTCATTGCTCCAAATTTACACTGGCCTGACACCATGTTTTCCTTCGACCACCTCACCAAAATTCTTTTTACCTGTGACGCTTTTGGGTTACACTATTGTTCAGATAGCACATTTGATGAAAATTTGCAAGAGATAGAAGCAGATTTTAAATTTTACTATGAATGTCTGATGGCTCCCAATGCCCGGTCAGTGCTATCTGCTCTCAAACGGATGGGGGAACTAGAAAAAATTGGCACAATCGCCACCGGTCACGGACCTCTACTTCAACATAATGTTGTAGAATTGACAAAACGGTATCGCACTTGGAGTCAAACACAAGCTAAAGCAGAAACGACCGTTGGCGTATTTTACATTTCAAATTACGGTTATAGCAATCCTCTTGCTCAAGCTATTGCGACGGGGATCGCCAAAACTGAAGTCGCAGTAGAGATGGTGGACTTGCGAGGGGAAGTCGATTTACAAGATCTGCGAGAATTGGTCAGCCGTTGTAACGGCATTGTTGTTAGCATGACTTCGGCGAATGGTGATGCTAGTACCCAAGCAGCCTTGAGTACAATTTTAGGATCTGTCAAAGAAAAACAAGTCTTCGGCCTTTTTGAAGCAGGCGGTGGTGATGATGAACCCACTTATACTCTACAGAAGAAATTCCGAGATTTAGGATTGACATCAGCCTTTCCAGTCATTCAAATCAAAGAAACTCCAGGCGAAGGCACCTACAAGCTGTGTGAAGAAGCAGGAACCGACTTGGGACAATTGGTGATGCGCGATCGCAGCATCAAAAACATGAAATCTCTTGGTGCGGATCTCGACAAAGCACTAGGCAGAATCAGTGGCGGACTTTACATTATAACCGCCAAAAAAGGTGATGTGTCCAGTGCGATGCTTGCTTCATGGGTAAGTCAAGCCAGCTTCAAACCCTTAGGCGTCTCCATCGCTGTCGCAAAAGATCGAGCAATTGAATCACTGATGCAAGTCGGCGATCGCTTCGTCTTAAATGTCTTGGAAGAGGGTAACTACCAACGCTTAATGAAGCACTTCCTCAAACGCTTTGCTCCAGGAGCTGATCGCTTTGAAGGAGTCAGAACTCAAACAGCCGTAAACGGTACTCCCATTCTAACAGATGCTTTAGCTTATATGGAGTGCGAAGTGGCTTCTCGGATGGATGGCGGTGATCATTGGCTTGTCTACAGCACAATCGATGCGGGAGCCGTAAGTAAGCCAGAAGCTATGACGGCAGTGCATCATCGAAAAATTGGCAACCACTATTAATTTTTGGATGTACCACTTACCGCAAAATCTATGGCTCCAAAATCTCCTATGACGAATTCAAAACCTCGTGACGTTCAGGTGATCCCGATTGGGACTGATACAACAATACTGCGATCGCGTAGTTGGGCGCGCCTCAGATTTGAGATTGAATATGCCCTTGCTAAAGGGACAACTGCCAATTCTTATCTGATACAAGGTGATAAAATTGCCCTCATAGATCCTCCTGGAGAAACGTTTACAGAAATTTTCACAGCAGCGATGCAGCAGAGGTTTGATGTCAAAGCAATTGATTACGTCATTCTCGGACACATCAACGCCAATCGTGTTGCCACTTTAAAAACAATACTTGAAATTGCACCCCAAATAACCTTTGTTTGTTCCAATCCGGGAGCAATTAATTTGCGGAGTGCTTTGGAAAACACAGATTTGCAAATTCTCGTCATGCGGGGTGAAGAAACCCTCGATTTAGGGAAAGGGCACGAGCTGCAATTCATTCCCACTCCTAACCCCCGTTATCCAGATGAGCTTTGCACCTACGATCCGCAAACCGACATTCTCTACACAGATAAGTTATTTGGGGCACATATTTGTGGGGATCAAATATTTGATGAAGGTTGGGAAGCATTTGTTGAAGATAGGCGCTATTACTTTGATTGTCTGATGGCTCCCCATGCCCGACAAGTGGAAACAGCACTGGATAAACTTTCTGACTTGCCTGTGCGAATGTATGCTACTGGACACGGGCCTTTGGTACGTGATAGCTTGATAGAGCTGACAAAAGCTTACCGTCAATGGGGTCAGCAGCAAACTTCTCAAGATACGACAGTCGCGTTAATTTATGCTTCGGCTTACGGGAATACGGCAACTTTAGCCTCTGCGATCGCTCGTGGCATCACCAAAGCTGGGATTGCGGTAGAATCAATTAACTGCGAAATTGCTGATCCTGAAGAAATCCGTGCGGCAGTCGAGAAAGCGGCTGGGTTTATTATTGGTTCCCCCACCCTCGGCGGGCATGCACCAACTCCAATCCAAGTCGCTTTAGGGATCGTTCTCTCTACTGCTTCTAATACTAAACCTGCGGGTGTCTTTGGTTCCTTTGGGTGGAGCGGAGAAGCTGTAGATTTAATTGAAAGCAAACTCAAAGATGCAGGATATCGGTTCGGTTTTGATACTATCAGAGTTAAGTTCAAACCCACCGATGTCACCTTGCAAATGTGTGAAGAAGCTGGAACCGACTTTGCTCAAGCATTGAAGAAAGTCAAAAAAGTGCGATCGCAAAGTCTACCCGCCACGACAACTGAACAAGCCGTTGGACGCGTTGTTGGTTCACTGTGCGTAGTGACAGCCAAGCAGGGTGATGTCAAGAGTGCGATGTTAGCCTCTTGGGTATCGCAAGCAAGCTTTAATCCTCCCGGTTTAACCGTAGCCGTTGCCAAAGATCGTGCCTTGGAAACGCTGATGTATTCTGGAAACAAGTTTGTTCTCAACATCCTGAAGGAAGGCAATCATCTAGGGTTGATGAAGCATTTTCTCAAACCCTTTACCCCAGGGCAAGACAGATTTACAGATGTCGCCGCCGAACCCGCCGAAAACGGCTCTCCCATCCTCACGGATGCTCTAGCTTACCTTGAATGCTCAGTAAAAAGCCGTATGGAATGCGGGGATCACTGGTTGGTTTATGCAAATGTAGACAATGGCAAAGTCTTAAATGCCGAAGGTGTCACTGCAGTTCATCAAAGAAAATCAGGAACTCATTATTAGACAGACATCTCCCGAAATGGTGTAGGGGCGAACGGCTGTTCGCCCTTACCAAGGGTTTTGACTTTAACTGTATGTTTTTATATCATGTTCGGTAAATAACTTATAAATAAAAGATAGGTTTGTAGTTGCGCTTCAGCGCTCTGTTGAGTGTTAAGAGCGCTAAAGCGCACGGACAGATTCTTTCGGAGGGAAACACTTGGACGTACTGTCCTCAACTACGAGCCTTATGATAAGTGTTCAACAAAACATGATATTATTCTTGTTTAACTTTTTTATCTCAGTAATTATCGGTTATGACAGTTGGGGTGCGGAATGTGGAATTAAACAGTGCATTTATTAAGTAAAATTTTCAAATCATTTTTTAAGATCTCAAATTGTTGACGCTTTTGATCAATCAACTGTTTTTTAGCCTCGTGTTGTTCCAGAGTTTCTTGATGAGCTTTTGAGTGCTGTTCTAGAAGGTTTTCATAAAGTGCGATCGCTTGCTCAATAACTCGACTTGCTGATTCAATCCGGCTATCAAAAACTCTATTAATTATTTCTTCTAACTTATCGGAAACTTTATCTATTGATTCATCTAATTTTTCAAACCCTATTTTCAAAACTTTCCACTTTATTTGATTGTTTAGTCCATCTATGTCTAGCATTCCTAATCCAAAAGAACCAGCAATAGTAGCAGCAACACTAGCAATAACAACTGCAATAAATCCAAATCCCGTGAATACCATTAACCCAGCCGCTAAAGCGCCACCTACTCCCAGACCTCCACCAATTCCTCCTAACCCCATAAAATCATCATTAATGCCCGTAATAGAGAAATTAAGTTGTGCACTAAAATTTGTTCTGACTTGGTGATCTAGCCGTTGAAAATTTTCTTGAATCGCATCTATTTCATAAGCAATGTTTGCATCTAAATAATCAAGGCTTTTTTTTAATAGAATATCTTTCAGGATTTTATTTCCCCATTGATCTATCTCTTTTGATAAATCCTTTATAAATTGGTTGGTATAATCTTTAATCAATTTATCTTGACTAAAAACAGGGTTATGCTCAGAAACCCAAGAATTACTGAGTGCAGCCATTCTCTCACCTAATCCTTCATACCACTCATTCCAAGATTTAGCGGCTTCCTCATAAACTTGGTCTACTAGATTAGATGCCAATATACGTATT
Source organism: Iningainema sp. (assembly GCA_964657295.1). Classification (GTDB taxonomy): domain Bacteria; phylum Cyanobacteriota; class Cyanobacteriia; order Cyanobacteriales; family Nostocaceae; genus Rhizonema. The sequence goes on from CAZZVG010000306.1 coordinate 6,521, forward strand.
CTTACATCCCGTCCACTTGCTTCTCCGATTTTGTCTAAAATCCCCTCCTTTTCTGAATCGGAAATTTGAATTTTCCCATCTAAAGTATTTTCAGCTTGAGAGAGACCATCTAAACATTTTTGAATTATTATATTTATTTGAGTGGCAGAATGCTTAATTTTTACTCCGCCACTTTCAAGTGTTAGAAATTTTTCAAGAGACTGAATAAAATTCTCAAAACTTTTTAAATACTCATTTTCGGTCCCCTGTAAAATTGCATCCAGCGCGGCTTGAGCAGAAATCAAATGAACGCGA
>CAZZVG010000307.1:0-6796 GCA_964657295.1 Iningainema sp.
TGGTTTTCTAATCCAACATTGAGATTATAGCTTGTTCGGGAAAATCCGGAAACAGGTGTGACTTGAATAGTATAAATGCCAGTCAAAGGCAAAATGCCTTGATAGAACTTCACGGCCTTGGCAGTATCATCAATAGGTTTGCGATTTGGTCCTAAAACTGTTAATAAAACACCACTTTCCTGGACAAACAATGCAGTTAACTTTTGCCCTTTGTCAGCACCAAAGATATAATGAACCGTCTGGTTTTCTTTAAGATCGTGCTCAACGTTAGTTGTATGAGATGTTCCAAAATTGAGACGTTCTCTAAACACAACAGGTTGGTTGTTGATCGGAGTAGGTTTAGGAGTGCGTGTTCGAGTCGCTGTAGCACTACCAGCTATAACGGGAGAAGGAAAAGTTTGTGGTGTTGCTGATGATTCTTTTGGTGACTTACGTATAGAGCCGACTATTGTCCAAGAAGCTAACCCCGCTAAGATAACGACAGCACTACCAATTGCCCCGATGGCTAAAGGATTATCTAATAAAGAGTTAGAGGTTGGTTGTGAAATCCTTGGATCTCTTCTGTCGGGGGGTGCAGACACTGGATCGGGGCGACGCCCAACGGCAACAGTTCCCGCGTTGGATAAATGAGAATTTGGTTGGACAGTAGCTTGCTCCAAGGTTTGTAGTGCTTGTGCTACTTCTATAGTACTTTGGTAGCGATCTCTGGGTCTATAATTCAACATGCGATTTAACACAGTAGCAAATCGCGGACTGACTGTTGCCCAACGTTGCCAAGTCCAAGTAAGTAGGGTGTCATCAAATAGTTCGGTTGGTTTTTTGCCAGTTAACAAAACTATTGCTGTCACAGCAAGTGCATACAAGTCACTATTGGGGTAAGCTTGACCTGTTTGTAATTGCTCGCTGGGAGAGTAACCTAATTTTCCCACATAAGTTGCTGGCGTTGCGTTATCTGGTGAGATCAATCGAGTAGCGAGTTCTTTCACCACCCCAAAGTCAATTAACACTGGCTTTGAATCACCGTCTCGCAAAATAATATTTTCCGGTGAGATATCCCGGTGAATAATTCCTCGACTGTGAATGTACTCTAAGACTGGTAACAAAGAAACTACTAAATGCATGACTTCTGCTTCTGTGAAAACAGCGCCACGTTCAATGCGTTCTTCCAGCAAAGTGCGATACGTTTTTCCGGCTACATAATCTTGTACTAAAAATAAGCGCTTGTCTTGTTCAAATCTTTCGCGGAATTTTGGGACTTGTGGGTGTTCTATTTGATACAGACTTGCCGCTTCTCGTTCAAAAAGTTCTTGAGCCTTCTCCCAAGCGTAAGCCTCCATTGTTGTGGCAATTAATTCTTTAATTGCACAAAGTTCATTAAAGCGCCTCTGATCTTCTGCCAGATAGGTTCGACCAAATCCCCCCTGACCAAGAGTTTCAATTATCCGGTAACGGTTTTGTAGGACAGTGCCAACTGTAATCGGTGGTTGCATTGTAGATTGATTGAGTGTAATAGCAGGAACAACGGAAAACTGTTTCCTCGTGAGGCAGCGCGTTACGAAGTCATCAACCAAAGTAACACTTGAACAGGTTAAATTTTTTAATATCAAGCCAAAAAATAGATAAAAGATCTAAACTATGGGTCTAGTTCATAATCATAATGTCAGTTAAGCTGTCAGTAGTTTGTTTGTCAAAAGGACTGCAGAGTTAATGAAGAAAGGTTTAAGTTCTGATGAAAATTCCTGCAAAGCCTACAATTTATCAGCCTATTTCAGTTAAATTTACTAAATCTTTGGTGATAAGATTGTCATGAATGCACGTCGAGGATCTGCAGTGCTTAGTTCTGCACCATTAACAGCGCAGCCAGCTGCCACAGGACTGATAGAACAAAGCCGCTTGCGATTGTTCTCTGGCTCCGCCAATGTACCACTATCTCAAGAAGTCGCTTGTTACCTGGGCATGGATTTGGGACCAATGATCCGCAAAAGATTTGCGGATGGCGAACTTTACGTTCAAATACAAGAATCGATCCGGGGTTGTGATGTTTATTTAATTCAGCCATCTTGTCGTCCTGTAAACGACAATTTCATGGAATTGCTGATTATGATCGACGCCTGTCGTCGCGCCTCAGCACGTCAGGTAACTGCCGTCATTCCCTACTATGGCTATGCCCGTGCCGATCGCAAAACAGCAGGACGAGAGTCAATCACTGCTAAGCTCGTTGCTAACCTACTCACCGAAGCAGGTGCCAACCGGGTTCTCGCTATGGATTTACACTCGTCTCAAATTCAAGGCTATTTCGATCTACCTCTCGATCATATTTACGGTTCGCCAGTGTTGCTAAATTATCTGGCAAGTAAACAGCTGCCAGATCTTGTGGTGGTTTCCCCAGATGTAGGCGGTGTAGCACGGGCGAGGGCATTTGCGAAAAAGTTAGATGATGCCCCACTGGCAATTATTGATAAACGTCGTCAGGCTCATAATGTTGCTGAAGTGTTAAATGTCATCGGTGATGTAAAAGGTAAAACAGCAGTACTGGTAGATGACATGATCGATACTGCTGGTACTATTGCCGCAGGAGCAAAGTTACTGCGCGAGGAAGGCGCTCGTCAGGTTTATGCCTGTGCAACTCATGCCGTATTCTCCCCACCAGCAGTTGAACGGTTATCAAGTGGTTTGTTTGAGGAAGTCATCGTCACAAACACAATCCCGATCGCAGATAGCGATCGCTTTCCACAACTCGTCACCCTTTCAGTGGCTAATTTGCTAGGGGAAACCATCTGGCGAATTCACGAAGATAGTTCAGTTAGCAGTATGTTTCGGTGAGGTTATCACTAGTACAGCGGCTTTGGAATTAAAAATTGTTTTAATTCGACACAACAAATTTTTAATTAAAGTGGAGACGAGTTATGCCTCGTCTCCATACCTGTCAAAATCCATTCGACACTATGCTTGGGAAGTTTTGACTCTTGGGTATTTCAATTGTGTCTCCAAGGTTACCTAAGCTCTTACGTGCGGCAAAGAATTCTTCTTCCATACTGCGAGTGTAATGCAACAACAGGGGCTTGTGTTCCGGCATTACACGGCTTTCTATTTCATCCGATAATAGTCGTTTCCATTGATCTATCATTTTCCATTCCACTCCTACACTCGGCATGACCATCACACATAAAGGTACTAATTCTTTTTGCATAGGTCTGGAACTTTCCTCTAATACGCAAAGCCATAAGTAACCTTGGAACATATCTAAGTCACGAAGACAAGAGTGTGCTACTTCTGGATGACTCAATCCACCTCTTCGGCTAGAATGTTCGGGAAATAGTTGTAAAAGTTGACAGTACACTGTTGAACTAATCTCAGAAGCCATAGGAAACATTTGTTCAACTAAACTAAAGGCTTCTGAACCTTGCTGATGCTTAGTCGCTGCTGCACAGACTCGTTGCCAAGGGATAGCAACCTGTTCTTCAACAAATTTGAAGTAGGGACACAGCAGCACTTTCTCTACTGATGTTAACTGATTTATCAGTAACTTGTTAGTAAAATTGAATAATGTCGTCAGAAAGCCAACCGTGCGCCAATCATTTACCATTACGTGTTGTTCTTGGTATTTAAGTAGCATTTCTTCTATTTCATTTGCCAGATTTACTAGATCTGGAATCGCCCATAATAAAAGAGAATCCTGCTTAGGAGTGAATGCGTTCATTTGTCTTGTCAGCGGAGCAACAAGGATACCAGACTGCTGTTGGTAAACTTCTAGTAACTTTCGATAAACTTGGCTGGCAAATTGAGTTATTCGTAGTCCCCAATGAGAATCAATAATGTCAGGAATATATTCGTAAAGAGATTTTGCCTGCTGCTCTGCCTGTTTACTTGTAACAAACAATACATTATTTAACAACTTAGCTGCAGTTAAGGCTCGTGCTTCTGGCAAAGCGGCTTTAATCAATTCTCCATATAACTTTGAATTTTGGGTCAGAGAAGACATGTCAACTGTATAACGCTCTGTCCAAAAGTTAACCAAAAGCTTTACCGAGGAATTTTCCGAAATTTTAGTAGGTAAAAGCATTTATTAACCTGCAAATAACAATACAACAAACGTAATAAAATCTTACAATATTACGGATAGTCTTGTGTAGAGTTGGCGTGTTATTTACATAGATTTTTTGTGAATAATAAATGTCTAACTGCTTGATATTTATACTGAATAGCAACCATTTCATCCCACAATATTTAAATGTGAGTATTAATAAAAACAATAAATGACTTGATTAGGTAAGGATAAACACTGAAAATAGATTCTTACCTATTTCTACAGATTTCTGCTTCTTATCGGCGATCGCATCTGCATTTGGCTACCATCTTCAATAGCTATAAATCTTGTATTTCAAGCTTTTTAACTCGTGCGTAGAAATTTGGCGGAGTTGGTTTCCCTTGAGCGAAGACTAATTTTTAATTCCGCGATCGCGGTACTAAGGTTTTAGGGGCGATCGCCTCTTACATAGTATCCTCTCTCCACTATTGATCGGACTTCTCTCCATTAACTGTTGCCTTTACAGTTCCAAAAGCTAATTTAAATCGTTACAATTGAGGTAGAATTGTTAAGGCTTATTCACAGAGTTGACACAGTCCGCTAAATTCTGTTAATTCAGTCTGCCAATGAAAATAAATCAAAAAAATCCTTTCTATATTAAGTAGACCGCGCTTATGACGCTCCCTATCCGTAACGTCGCCATCATCGCCCACGTTGATCACGGCAAAACCACCCTCGTTGATGCTCTCCTCAAGCAATCCGGCATTTTCCGTGAAGGGGAAGACGTTCCGGATTGCGTGATGGACTCCAACGCACTCGAACGGGAACGAGGAATTACTATTCTTTCCAAAAACACAGCTGTTCACTACAAAGAGACGCTGATCAATATTGTTGATACTCCTGGACACGCCGACTTCGGCGGTGAAGTAGAACGCGTACTCGGCATGGTTGACGGTTGTATTCTCATCGTCGATGCCAACGAAGGTCCCATGCCCCAAACACGCTTTGTGTTGAAAAAAGCCTTGGAAAAAGGACTGCGTCCTATTGTTGTTGTTAATAAAATCGACCGTCCTCAGGCAGATCCCTACGGCGCAATTGATAAAGTCTTAGATCTTTTCCTAGAATTGGGAGCAGACGAAGACCAGTGTGACTTCACTTATCTATTTGCCTCTGGCTTATCAGGCTACGCCAAAGTACAATTGGACGATGAAGCCAAGGATATGCAACCCCTGTTTGATGCAATTTTGCGCCAAGTACCGCCACCAGTGGGTGATGTCAACAAGCCATTGCAATTGCAAGTGACAACCCTAGACTATTCTGAATATTTAGGACGGATTGTCATTGGTAGAATTCACAATGGCACAATCCGCATGGGACAGCAAGCGGCATTGATCACAGAAAAAGGCGAAATCATTAAAGCTAAAGTTAGCAAATTGATGGGCTTTGAAGGGCTAAAGCGAATTGAAATGGCAGAAGCTTCTGCTGGCAATATCGTCGCTGTGGCAGGATTTGCTGAGGCCAATATTGGCGAAACGATCACTTGCCCCAACGATCCACAAGCTTTACCACTGATTAAGGTGGATGAACCAACCTTGCAGATGACCTTTTGGGTGAATGATTCACCGTTTGCAGGTCAAGAAGGAAAGTTGGTGACTTCCCGACAAGTGCGCGATCGCCTGTTCCGAGAATTAGAAACCAACGTTGCTTTGCGCGTTGAAGAAACCGACTCCCCTGATAAATTCTTAGTTTGCGGCCGTGGGGAACTGCACTTGGGTATCCTCATCGAAACTATGCGTCGAGAAGGACACGAGTTTCAAGTTTCTCAGCCACAGGTTATTTACCGCGAAGTTAACGGGCAACCTTGCGAACCATACGAACTCTTGGTGCTAGACATTCCTGAGGATGGTGTTGGCAGTTGTATAGAACGCCTGGGACAACGTAAGGGCGAAATGCAAGATATGCAAGTTGGTGGTAATGGACGCACCCAGCTAGAATTTATCATTCCCGCCCGTGGATTGATTGGTTTCCGGGGTGAGGTTATGCGGATGACTCGTGGTGAAGGTATTATGAATCACAGCTTCCTCGATTACCGTCCGCTCAGTGGCAATATTGAAGCCCGGAACAAAGGTGTTTTAATCTCCTTTGAAGAGGGGGTTTCCACTTTCTATGCCATGAAAAACGCTGAAGATAGAGGATTGTTCTTTATTACTCCAGGTACTAAGGTTTACAGAGGTATGATTGTCGGAGAACACAATCGTCCTCAAGACTTGGAACTGAATGTTTGTAAGACCAAACAGCTCACCAACCATCGCGCAGCTGGCGGTGATGAACTGGTGCAGTTGCAAACGCCTGTAGACATGAGCTTAGAGCGTGCTTTAGAATACATCGGCTCAGATGAGTTGGTGGAAGTGACTCCCCAATCAATTCGCTTGCGGAAGATGTCGAAGAAGTTGGCTAAACGTTAGTCATTAGTTAGAACAAATAACTGCTAATTACCAAGCTAATAACAAGAGCGGCGATTGCGATCATGCGATCGCCGTTTTTCTATAAAAAAATAATAAATGTTAAACAAACTGCAGGACACCAGTGTGATTATTTGTATTATTCATAATGAAAAAGAACAATAATAATCTCTCATCATTCAATTTTATTTCTATATCAGACTTAATGCAGTAATCAGTTTACATTCAAAACAATGTTTATTAACCGACATAAAATTTTCAAACATGACTCAAGAATAGCAATGATGTGTTTTTATAAAGCACGATT
>CAZZVG010000308.1:0-6793 GCA_964657295.1 Iningainema sp.
ATTAAGTACTAAACTTCAACTTTTAGTGTTTAGCGATACTTTTAAAACTGCTTTTTGTATCATTTAATACCGTTACTGTATTAATTAGCAACTTACGTTATTACCACGCTAAGGGCGATCGCAGAACGTAATTGGTCGGAAACATTTGCCTTAAAAGGGAGGGCTAGTCAATAGCGGAAGCGAGGTTGAGAAAGCTTCGCTGATGACTTTAGGTGCTATATCTGAGTAAACTACTGCACACTGACCCTTTGCAGGGTACAGTGTGAGTTGCAAACTTTAAACGCCTCCCATTCCGATACCTTTCGGAATTAGCTAATTTTTCACTAGGTGCAAAACTAACCAGTAATGATCGTGCCTATCTGGAATTTCTAATACTTCAGACAGAGAAAGCCCAATTTCATCACAATAACTAGTGACATACTCAGGTGAATAAATACGGGTAAAAAACGATTCTTGATAAAAGTTGCCTATAAAACGACGGTTACACGTAAAATCAACCCAAATTTCTCCTCCTGACTCTAGAAAATGACTCAAGTATTTCAAAGTTTTGAAAGGATTTGATATATGCATCATAACTTGAAGCGCGATAATTAGGTCAAAACAAGACTTTTCAAAAGGCAAATTGTTAATATCTGCTTGACAATATCTGACCTTTGAAAGATGAGATATCTCAAGAGATCTACTCAGCATAGCTTGGGAAATATCTACATTTGTGATTTCTTTTGCACTTTCATAAATTCTCTGTAATCTTCCAAAACCGCTAGCGACATCAAGTATTCTCTTATTTTGACTCCTGATTTTTTGAGACAAGTAATCAAGGTATAAAATATGCTTGTTCGTTACTACTTCATTTTGCCACAAAGACATAAATTTTGAATCAGAAAAATATGAACGAAGATTTTCCTCCGAGTTAAAGAAACGTTCAGCAGCAAAATAATGAACTTTATACCAAATACTGCATAGTATTTTTAGGTTCAAGCATGTGAGTTCATATTGCTTGGTTAGTAGTTGGTAGCCAGTGACCAGTTGGCTAATTTTCCCCCAAGCAAGTTCAAGCTGAAGTTGAGACTGAGTGCAATTCTTGTCTTGAGACAACTGAGGGTTGGAAAACGAAAGTGGAATTTGAATGGGTGCAGCCAGTTGATCTTCTACCTTGGTTTTAGATTCAGTAATTGCCACCGTGAAGGTTAGACTGTCAGCAACTCGTTTGAGAATTGCTTTTCTACTGTCAAGGTCGAGGGAGACAGAGCAGAAGTTAAGCATCTGACCATCAGTGTTTTGACAGCGATATATTGCTCCTGGGTAAACTTCCCTGAACGCTATATCCTCACTCATCTCTTCAAATTCTTCTCCCGATAAGTCAGCATCAACCAGCTTAATTGTCCCAGAGGACGCACCGCCTCTGAAGTTGACATCTTTGTGAGGAAATCCTTTAGCCCAGAATCCCTTGCGCCCTTTAAATATTTGGTCTTGCCCCATCAACGCCGTTACAACTTTGGAAGCAGCTGGTCCAAAGTAGCGGTTTAGCTTGTTCGTTGGGATACCAGTCTCAACACATGCACAGAGCAGGTGTTTTGCCAGCAGAATCGGGTAGGATTCGTTGAAGTTGACTTGCTCGGCTTCCCCGGATAGCAACAGAGCCGGATAGCTACTGAAGTACTGATCCAGTGGGCTTTGAGCCACTGGTAGGAAAATGGCTAAACCTGGTCGCGCTCTGCCAGATCTCCCGATCCTCTGCCGGAACGACATGATAGACCCAGGCCAACCGCGTATGATACAGCAGTCCAGTTCCGGGAGGTCGATCCCAGCTTCTAAAGCTTCGGTGCTAATAATAAAGCGGATTTGACCGGATTGCAACTGTTCAATTATCTCCGCGCGGCGATCGCCTGTGAGAGAACCATAGAAAATTGCCACCTTATCTTCATAGCCCCGGCAGCCTTGGCGTATAGCTTCGGTTTTGACCAGTCCTAACAGGCTTTTTACGGCTTGTCTGCTGTTGCAGAAAGTAATACCCGACATCCCTTGTTTTAGCAAATATAGGATAATCTTGGCGGCATCGGGGTTAGCATTGGTGCTGGGTTTAAGAACCAAAAGCCGCTTTTCGCTCGCTGCTGCTCCACTTTTATCAATCAAGACTAACCGATTCGGGTCACGAGTGCGACCAGACAGCCGTTGCGCTAGCTGGACTGGATTTCCTACAGTGGCGGAGAGAAAAATAAATTGGAGTTTGGCGCTCGTACCTCCATGATGATCCACGGCAAGTTTTATCCTTCGCAGAAGCAAGGCCATTGATGCACCCATGACACTACTGAAAAGGTGGCTCTCGTCCACAAGAATGTACCTTAGTTTCTTGAAGAACGCACTCCAATGCTCAGACCTCCAACTAGCTCTTAGCTGGTAGTGGATTAGCTCTGGGGTCGCCCCGATAATATGGGGGTTTGTCGCCAAGAGCCTTTCTCTTTCTTCTGTTTTGATGTCACCAGTCAGCATTGCCACTTTGGGACGACTAGCTTCTGGTATGCCTGCAAGCAAGGTTGAGATTTTGTTGAACTGATCGAGTGCTAAAGCCTTCAACGAGTAAAAGCTGATGGCTCTGTAACCCTTATTTAAGCAGCCTTCCAGAATTGCCGGGTATGCACTTAACGTTTTGCCAGATGCCGTTGCCGTCGTGATAATGACATCCTTACCTTTTCGGAGTGCCAATAGCGCTGACAACTGGTGTGAATAAAGTTGAGTAATGCCATTTCTCTGAAGTGCTGCTATTAATTCAGGAGGTAAATTATCTGGCATTGGTTGTTGATCGGGGAGTTTATAAGAGACGGTTTCTTGCCAAAGAATGCTCTCTGCTAAAAAATCAGTGATGTCCCCTTCAACTTCGTTTTTCGTGTTGTCTTCGACGCTTTCAGTCAGTGTCGGACTACTCCAGAAACTTCGGAGTAGGGCATTGTAGTCTGGTTTATTCATGGGTAGTGGTTTAAATCCTACTACCCTTACCGCGCGATCGCGCGGAGATAAAATTGCTCCGTCAACTGACTTAAACTACCGCTAGTTGAGTACGATTCATCATCGTTTTGGCTAGTGGTCAAGCTATGGGTAAAATTCGTTTTGTGTTACTCCAGTTTCTTACTGTGAATTGCTCACGTATTGCCTTCCACGAATAAGCGAACTCTGTCTTCGAGATCTGCTATATCTTCTGGACAAAGTTGGCGAATTCGCTCATATCTTCGCGCCGCTTCCTCTGCCAGTGTCTTGCGTCCTTCACCAGGAGCATCTAAAAGCTTTCGTTGTGTAGCAAAAGGAAGAAAGTAGGTTTCTTTGGGATTAACTTCATCGCGGATTACTTGCCAATTCCAATCACTGGGTAAGTCATGACCTGCTAAAACCCAAACCTCAATTTCCTGCCAAGCATTTTCTGCTAAAAGTAACCTACCGCTAGTTAATATATTTCCTGCTTGCTGCTCAAGGTTCGTAAGTACTATTTTTCTCCCTGACTTACCATCCCGATCTACACAAAGTAGAAACAGGTTAACCATGCCTTTGTAACGCTCAATAATTTCCTGAATGCGTTCCCATTTCAGGGCTTCATTAACGCCTCCTAAAAGTGGATCTTGACAAACTCTAACTTTTGCGTTGGGTTTGCCTACTTCTTTCATCATCGCCATGAAAATTGGCTTGAGCATATATTGATCCTTGCGGAAATCCTCTGGAATCACGAGTACATTCATTCGATTGTGTCCTCGTCTTCGGTGAAATTAACTGCATCTTCCAACCACCCAGATTCATGGAGGCGTGCCAAGTCTTGCTCATGGATGACACGCCGTGCGAATGGAATATCAACAATCCGTTTGATTTGGGCATCAGGTTTATCTGAGAGCCGATAGGTTAATGAGGCATACTCCAATGATTGTGTTCCTAATAGTCTAAGCAACTCCGGTGAGTGAGTCGTTGCTACAATTTGAATTGTTTGTTGAGAAACCTGACGCTCGATGAGTTGGAGTAGTAGGTGTAACCGACTAGGGTGAATTCCGTTGTCCAGTTCTTCAAAAAAATAGAATTGTGCTGCTTCTGAACCCAATAACGTAGCGATCATTGCTAGAAAACGTAATGTCCCATCTGATGCACTGATAGCAGATGTTTTTTGCCCGTTCTCCTCAATTAATGTCAGCAAGATTTTCCCGGTAAAATCACCAGGAAACTCAAAATCCATAGCATCCATTGGGGTTAGTTCTTGTACCCATTGGAGGAGTGCAAGTTTACTTTCCGGGTTTTCACAAATTTTCTGCAATACAGAAGATAAGTTTTCCCCCCTATCCCCCAAAATTGTTTGTCCAGGCAAGGAAGGTAACCGCATGGCATCTGGGTTTAAATCTAAAAACCGCATTGAACTTAGAGCCTTCATTACAGCCTGGGCTGCCCCTCTAACTGATGGAGATGCTGTCATTGCTGCCATCTGCGCAACGATAGGTCGATAATCTGTAAAAGTTTGAGTTGGATCATTCAGCAGCACACCGTTTAATTTGACAGATAAATTATTCTGCCCTTGTTCAGAATAGGCTGCTTCAAAAACGCTATCTTTTTCCCCTGCGATCAAGAGACGTTCAGCAATAACAGTGGCGGGTTTACTGCTTGTACCTGGATTAACCTCAATTCGATAAGTTGCTTCCTTAAGTGAGTCTTTCTCCCCTATTGGCAATGATACCTCTAGGGCAAAAGTAGACTGACCTTGAAAAGTTACTTCTCGCGTTCCACCACGAATTCCACGCCATTGAAGAACGCCCCCTTCAATCCATTTTTCCCCGAATATTTCAGCTAGATTGTAATTACGAGAAATTCCATGAAGAAACCGAAATGCATCTCGAATGTTACTTTTTCCAGAGGCATTTGTTCCCACCAAAAGGGTCAAAGAACCTAGAATTAATTCGGCTTCTTTAAAGTTTTTAAACCGTTCCAGTCGCAGTTTCTTAAGCATAATGACTCGCTTCAGTACTCCTGTGCAAAGTTTATCAATAGCAATTCTTCTCTCATGATGACGCTTGCTCTGCTGACTATTGAACTGAGGGCAATACGACTTCACCCTTAAGTTAAGCATTCTAGGGACTAAAACGTTGATTCTTACGTATGGGTAGTCACGGTCGCTATTGGGATTTTTAACCCATAAGTTGAGCAAAAGTATAATTCTAGAACCAGAACTTAAGCAATGGTCAACGAAAAATCAGGGGTTTGAGCGCTAAATACGCCCTAGGGCATCTAAATGGAAGCATAAGTTAAGCAATTGGTCAACTTATGGGTAAAGTCGTACAAATCCTCTTTACCCCAATTTTTTCGTTAAATTCATCATATATCGATATATGATGTTTGGGTTTCGATATATGCTTGAATAGCACTCAAAGAAAAAACCATGCAAATTCGACTAGCTGTAATAAGCAATGCTGGTGGAAGTGGTAAAACGACGCTTTCAGTTCATTTAGCCTACGAACTAGCAAAACGCTCTTTCAATGTAGCCCTTATGGATCTCGACCCCCAAGGGTCGCTAACGCTCTTTTGTGGATTGAGTCCGCCAGAGCCAGAACACACTCTAGCCGCTGTGCTCCGAGATGACTTTGACGGCTCTTGGCCCTTAACTCCCTGCTGGAGAGAAAAAACAGACAAAGTGGTTATCTGTCAAGGCGGAATGGTTCTAACGCAAACAGCGGATGAGCTGGTTTTGCACAAAAGAGGAGCCTACCTTCTGGGCGATCGCTTAACTGACTATCCTCTTGATCATGACTTGATTATCTTTGACTGCCCAGCTACCCTTGGTCCCTTGCCCTTAATGGCATTAGCGGCAAGCACTCACATTGTTATTCCCGTACAACTGGAACCCAAGTCAATTCAAGGAGCGGCTCATTTACTGGAGTGGTATTACTACCATTGCAAGCACCTACGCTTAAAACCTGAGCCAGAAATTCTGGGATTTGTACCAAACCAAAATGATTCCCGACGAGCTGCTCATCGGCAGATGCTTGCTGCGTTGCCATCTCAGTTGGAGCAAATGAATATCCGTGCTTTTCCAGCTATTCGCGATAGTGCTGAATTTGTCAACGCCAGTGGTCAAGGATTGCCACTACATCTTTACCGCCCCAGCCATGCCGCCAAAGATGACTTTAAAGACATCGCGTCATACATGGCTGGTTTGATTAGAAATAAGAAGAAAACAACTGAATAACTATGACCCAAAGGAAAGCTCCAGACATTACCAATTATTTTTCAGCAGCAAAGCAGTCTCAGCAGTTATCTGAAGCTGAGTCAGAACTCCAGCAACTCAGAGCAGAGATTGAAGAACTTCGTTCTAAGGGTTCTACTGAGTTGGAAGAACAGATCCAACTGCTGCGATCGCAACTTCAATCACAATCAGGCATCCAATGCATTTCACTCGAGCAAATTCTACCGAACCCAGAGCAACCCAGACAGACATTTTTGCCAGAAAGTATCGAGTCCATGTCTCGTTCTCTAGCATCGGATGGACAACTAGAGCCAGTAATTCTGATTCAGCGAGAGAACTTAGTTATATTCGATGGGGAGCGGCGCTGGCGCAGTGCCAAAGCCTTGGGTTGGCAAAATCTCCAAGCTGTCATAATTCCAGAACCTGCTGCCTTGCATCGCAAAGCGCTACTAACCTCGCTGCATCGGGAAGACCTTAATCCTCTCGATAAAGCTGAGGCGATCCAGCAGGAATTGGCAACCAATACTGATTTAGACCCTCAAGATATCCCCCGCATTCTCTCGACAGTGGTGCGACGGTTGAACGCACAGA
>CAZZVG010000309.1:0-6170 GCA_964657295.1 Iningainema sp.
AAAAAAAGTCCGATAGTAAAAGCGAAATTATGGCGATTATTTCCTCGAAAAAACAGCCTCCAGAACCAAACAGAGAACCAAAGCAAAGCCGGGAGTCGGTGAAAGCCGCCGCTGCAGAGGAGAATCTTTTGCAACCAGAAGCCGATGTGGATGAAGTTGGTAAGCAGGAAGAGAGCATTCGACCACAGCGATTTGCCGATTACATCGGGCAAAAAGACTTAAAAGATGTGCTAGACATTGCCATCAAAGCGGCTAAGTCTAGGGGTGAGGTGCTAGATCACCTACTATTGTACGGTCCTCCTGGTTTGGGAAAAACCACAATGGCAATGATTTTAGCATCTGAGATGGAAGTCAACTGCAAAATTACCAGTGCGCCTGCCCTAGAACGTCCCAGAGATATTGTTGGACTCCTAGTGAATTTGAAACCAGGAGATCTTTTATTTATCGATGAAATTCATCGCTTAGCACGGATGACAGAAGAAATTCTCTACCCGGCAATGGAAGATTATCGCTTAGATATTACCATAGGCAAAGGTTCCAGCGCTCGTACTCGGAGTTTACAGCTATCAAAGTTTACCTTAGTTGGGGCAACAACCCGTGTGGGGGCACTCTCCTCACCACTGCGCGATCGCTTTGGCTTAATCCAAAAATTAAGATTTTATGAAGTCGATGAACTGAACCAAATTGTACTGAGAACTGCTCAGTTCCTTCAAACACCTATCACTGAAGATGGTGCCACAGAAATTGCTCGTCGTTCGCGAGGAACACCGCGTATAGCAAATAGATTACTTAAGCGCGTACGTGATTACGCGCAAGTCAAATTATCGGGAGAGATTAATGAAAGCGTCGCAGGAGAAGCTCTACACCTATTTCAGGTAGATCCCTGCGGTTTGGATTGGACAGATCGGCGGATGCTGAGTGTTATTATTGAACAATTTAATGGTGGTCCAGTGGGATTAGAAACAATTGCTGCCGCAACAGGTGAAGACACCCAGACAATCGAGGAAGTCTACGAACCTTATTTAATGCAGATTGGGTACTTACAACGGACTTTTCGTGGACGAGTCGCAACACCTGCCGCCTACAAGCATTTAGGTTTTAAACCCCCTAATGAACAGTTGTCTTTGTTGCCTTAAACTCTGAGATAGTGAACAGAAGCGCAAAAGCACAAATAATTATGTAGAGACGCAAAATTTTGCGTCTTTGCCTGAGAATATGATCAGTCCAATATGCAAAGCTGGAATGAACGAACCATAGAGAAACAGAATGATTAAACTAATTATTATTCTTTTAAGCCTGTTGCTTGTGTTTGGGCACAGCGAAGTCGCGATGGCTGTGCAATCGTCCGGTACGAGTCTAGAGCAGTTACAAAATCGGGATGAGTTGGGGAATAAAGCGTTTGCTGCCACAAACGAAGGTGATTTTGCCACAGCAGAAAGTTACTGGACGCAGATTCTTGACCAATTTCCCGATAATGCCGCAGTTTGGAGTAACCGAGGGAATTCCAGAGTCAGCCAAAACAAGTTGCTTGAGGCGTTAGCAGATTATAATAAAGCAGTAGAACTTGCGCCAAATGTCACTGACCCTTACTTAAATCGTGGTACGGCGTTAGAGGGTTTGGGAAGATGGGATGAGGCGATCGCAGATTACAACCATGTCCTCCGCCTCGATCCCAATGATGCCATGGGATACAACAATCGCGGAAATGCCAAAGCTGGCTTAGGTAGATGGGATGAGGCGATCGCTGACTATAAAAAATCGGCAGACGTTGCCCCTAAATTTGTCTTTGCCCGTGCTAACTATGCCCTTGCTCTTTATCAAATTGGTCAACAAGACGAAGCCATTCGCCAAATGCGGAATATTGTCCGCAAATATCCCAATTTTGCTGATATGCGTGCTGCCCTTAGTGCTGCTTATTGGGTACAAGGACAAAAAGGCGAAGCGGAAAGTAATTGGGTGTCAGCAGTTGGATTGGATGGACGCTATAAAGATCTCAATTGGGTAACAAATATCCGTCGCTGGCCCCCCAGAATGGTAGCAGCTTTAGATAAATTTTTAACACTTAAGTAGCGCTTAGCCATTATATTTTGCCAAAAGAAGTGTAAAATTGCTACTGAGCATAGTGCTTTTTATTCTCAATAGCACCAGAGTAGAGCTAAACCGGAGTCATTCGGTGTGAATCGGATATAAACGTCCTGTAACAAGGCTCTGATTGACGAGTTCTGCAAGACTGCCGTCCTTACCTGGGAGCAGGAAACACCCTAAAAGAACTGGTTTACTAACGCACTGCCAAGTCTATTGCGGTTCATTAAATATGTACTGGAGTTGAGACTAATGCCTGAAACTCTAGTTGTTTGCACGTACCGACCTTAATCAGGTTAAAATATTAATACGTGTAAGTAGCTAACCACTAAGTGTTTACTATATATTTAGTTGGATTTAGTAAGTAAAACGTATTTCCCACCAGCTTATAGAAGTTTATAAAAATTATAAATACGTGAAACAAGGATTGAAGTTATGAACCCGCTGCCAGGAGAACACACGGATAGTCATTCTATAGAACCAGCGTCAGCGTGGTCAATGCAAGATAAAACCGAATTTCAACATAGTAATATAGAGATTGGTGAAATCAACAGCTTAGCTAAAGTCAGAGACATTCTTGTTGGCGAGCAAATGCGGCAGGTTGAGAAGCAGTTCACTAGACTAGAGGAACGTTTGGTTAAAGAATGTGTCAGCTTACGAGATGAAACAAGAACACGGTTAGATTCATTAGAAATTTATCTTAGAAAAGAGGTGGAGTCTTTAACAGAAAGACTTAGGAACGAGCAAGTAGAACGCGATGAGGCAGTGAAATCACTTGTTGAGCAACATAATCACTTAACTAGTTCTGTACAAAAAAAGCTGACCGAATTTGATGAACAAACTGCGACTAGTCAGCGGGATATTCGCGAACAGATTTTTAATCAATCTAAAAGTATACAGGATGATTTGAGACAAAAGTCTGAGGAAATCATGGCTTTACTACAACAAGAATACCAAGAATTACGTCAAGACAAGACAGATCGAGCGACTCTTGCTAAGCTTTTTCAAGAGCTAGCTTTTCGCATTAGCTCTCAACAGTAAAGATGCTCTGATCTTCTAAAAGTACGCTGTCGTTTGTAGTTAATCATTAAGTAAGCATTCAACCGTCATAGCAGGGAGCGGGAAAACGCTTTATAGGTGCTGGTTCATGATTAGCACTTCGGGTTAAATACTGACATAATTAGTGGTATTTGCAAATAACTAACAACTGATTAATGAACAATAATTTTTCAGCAAATAACACTCGTGTAAACAGTGACGATCTGAGCGAACTCCGTAGTTTGCTGCTAGGTGTTGAACCTACTAAACTTAACCAACTTTACGAACGATTAGACAACAGTCAAATCACAGCAGAAGAGATTGCTGTCGTGCTTCCAGAAGCAGTTATTTTGCGGACAATCCAAGATAAACAACTTAGTGAAGCAATAGTACCAACCGTTGAACAATCGATTCAAACATCTGTTAAAAGAGACTTAAATGTTCTTGCACAGATCATGTTTCCCATCATTGCACCTGCCACCCGCAAGGCTGTTGCTGCAGCTCTTGAGGAAATGATTCAATCAATGAATAAAACTCTGGAACATAGTTTATCTCCACAAAGTTTTAAATGGAGATTAGAAGCACGACAAACAGGGAAGTCATTTGCTGAAGTCGTGCTACTCCGATCGCTAACTTACCGGGTGGAACAGGTGTTCTTGATTCACAAACAAACCGGATTACTACTGCAACATATCGTGGGTTTGCACGTAACCGTTCAAGATCCGGATCTCGTTTCAGCTATGTTGACGGCTATCCGGGATTTTATCAAAGACTCTTTCAGCATCCAAAAAGAAGAAGCCCTCCAGACTTTAGAGTTTGGAGAACTCACCATCTGGATTGAAGAAGGACCACAAGCAATCATAGCAGGTATTATTCGCGGGAATGCGCCTCAAGAATTAAGGTTAGTTTTTCAAGAAGCAATAGAAAAAATCCACTTGAGATTGAGTAAAGAACTCAATGCTTTCCAAGGAGAAACAGAGCCATTTGCAGCGAGTAACCCTTACCTTGAGCTTTGCTTGGAATCTCGATATGAAGTGCCAGTCAAAAAAAATTATCCTTATGTATGGGCTTTGTTAGGCACGATCGCGATCACTTGTGGTATTTGGAGTTTTTTCGCTATTCGAGAGCAATTCCGTTGGAATACCTTCTTAGAAAAGCTGAACTCTCAGCCGGGAATTGTAGTGATTCGGGTTGGTAAGCAACATGGTAAACATTTTATTTCCGGGATGCGCGATCCATTAGCAGTAGATCCAAACACGCTAATTGCACAAACTAATCTTAATCCCAAAACCGTTATCACCCAGTGGAAACCGTATCTTTCATTAGAAACCCAATTTGCGACTAAAAGAGCCGAGGAATTACTGCAACCTCCAAAAACAGTATCTTTCACCAATGAAAATGGCATTCTTTACGTCAAGGGTTCCGCACCTCGTCGATGGATTTTATCAGCAAGGAATTTATGGCGTTTTATTCCCGGTATTACTGAATTTCAAGATCAGAATCTCATTGAGCTAGAATTTAATCAATTGGAGTTGTATAAAAAGCAAATTGAGCAAGAAGTCCTTTTTTTCTCAGAAGGGACAACGCAGTTATTACCAGGTGAAGATAAAAAGCTTCAAAATCTGGCTATAGCAATGCAAAAACTTTTGCAGGCTGCTCAAAATAGCAATCAGGATGTGCGTCTTCAAATTTTAGGACATACCACTGCAACTGGCTCACAACAAACAAATACCATCCTCAGTCAGGCTCGTGCTCATGAAATCCTATCTTATCTTGCTTCTACTGGAATGAACAAAAGCTATCTTAGCACTATAGGTATGGGTTTCAGCCAACCTTTACCGGCATCTGCGTCCTATGATGAATCTAATCGTCGGGTATCTTTCAGGGTATTCCTGACAAAGACTAGTAAGTAGGTCAGTTAGAAGAAATAAGACTTTTTGTTATGCTTGTCAGTAATTAGTATTTACTTGTAAAAAAATACTCTTTTTTTCCATTTTCACTGTATGCTACAAAAAAAAATTTGCATGGTTGGTGCATTTGCTACAGGTAAAACTAGTTTGGTCGCACAATTTATCCACAGCATTTTTTCTGAAAAATATCATACTACCATAGGAGTAAAAATTAGTAAAAAAATTGTTACCATAGAAAAAAAAGATTTAAATCTTATACTTTGGGATTTGCATGGAGAAGATGAGTTTCAAAAAGTAAGAATGTCTTATTTACGGGGGTCTTCTGGTTATTTACTAGTTGTGGATGGTACCAGACACAATACTTTAGAAAAAGCCTTTGATTTACAAAAAAGAGTTGAAGAAACAATTGGGAGAGTCCCGTTTATCCTCGTACTGAACAAATCGGATCTAACTGATGAATGGGAAATTGAGACTGTCGAAGTCGAGCAACTTTTGCAAAGTCACTGGAATGTCATTCAAACCAGTGCTAAAACTGGAATGGGTGTAGAAGATATTTTCCAAACTCTGACTAAAAAAATCTTGGAGGGATAGATGCCGGATGTCCCTGCTCCCATCAGTGTCTGAGGGAATTATAAATGATTATCCGGACTTTATATGCATCATGAGTCAATCTATCACAGCTGATTTATTTGCGTCCTTTAATATTCTAGTGTTAGAGCGACTAGATTTTGGTTTATTTAAGATTGCTGGAACTAAACCAGATTGGTTAAACCGCGTTTGTCGTCAAAGAGTAACATCGAGAATGGAGATATTTCTACCGCAAGAAGAGTTTTCTTTTTTAGACAACTTTTTAATTGATGCTGAAGAATTTTGGCGAATGAATGGGGGAAAGCCTCTCAAATCTGGTAGCTGGTGTCAGTCAAATTTTTCTGAAAGAGAAGAATGTTTTGAAGCTTCTGCAATTTGCACAGAAAGTAAAAAAATCCTATTGATAAAAATACTAAACGAACTCGATCAAGAAAACCAAAGCTTAATTCAAAAAGCTAGGGAGAATTCATTAAACACTCATATTATCCAGAAAGACAATAAAGAAAAAGAAGTTTTGCTCCAATTAATGTTACATGATATAGCCGGACAATT
>CAZZVG010000309.1:6180-6776 GCA_964657295.1 Iningainema sp.
ATTAAATGGAATTAATTACTGTTTTGCTTTGTTAGAGTTTGAAAACTTAACGTCCGAAGGAAAAGAACGTATCGAAATAGGTAAAATGCAAACACTCAGGCAAGAGATGCTAATTCGGCAAATAATGGATGCATTTTCGGATGAAGTCCATTTCCGCGAATCTTTCGCCGTCGATCCCGACAAGGCACCAGATATACTCATTTCTATTCAAGAAAGCATCCAGCTTTTTACCCCAACTTCCACGCTCAAAAAAGTACAGTTTCAGCTCGCTCCTACAATTGACATGATAGCAGATTGGAAAGTGGTTGGTGAAAAATCGCCTTTGGATAGGGTTATTGTCAATTTAATCGAAAATGCACTGCATTACAGTCCACCAGAGTCTACTGTGACAATTGATTTACAAGAGGATGAAGAATCTATTCTTGTCACTGTGGATGATCGTGGTTCTGGTGTATCGCCAGAGATTGCTCAAACTTTATTTCAAAAGTTTTGTAAAGGTAAGTTAGGTAGAACTGGACTCGGACTTTATTTTTGCCGAATTACAATTGAACGTTGGGGAGGGACTATCGGTTATTTCTCACCTCCTGAAGGTGGTT
>CAZZVG010000310.1:0-6772 GCA_964657295.1 Iningainema sp.
ATTGTTCTACTGGTTCACCAACGGCCGTGCTGGATGGTGAGTTGATTATTGCCGATTTAGCGGACACAGACCGTCTTTACCAAGTCTTTGCCAAGCATCAATTTAGTGCAGTGCTGCACTTTGCCGCTAGTCTAATTGTGCCAGAATCGGTTCTGTATCCCCTCGACTATTACGCCAACAACACCCGTAATACCTTAAATTTGCTCCGTTGCTGTAGTGTCATGGGCGTTAACCAGATTATCTTTTCCAGTACAGCAGCTGTTTACGGGCAACCAACGGAAAATCCAGTCACGGAGTCCGCCCCAACACTGCCGATTAACCCCTACGGACGCTCAAAGCTCGTGAGTGAATGGCTCATTTCCGACTACGGGAAAGCGTCTCAATTGCGCTACGTCATTCTACGGTATTTCAATGTTGCAGGAGCAGATTCCACAGGCAGATTGGGGCAGATGTCACAAGCCTCTCACTTAATTCAAGCCGCTTGTGACGCTGCACTCAAGCGCAAACCAGGAGTGCGAATTTTTGGCACTGATTTTCCCACAATAGATGGAACAGGAATTCGGGACTATATCCACGTTGAAGACTTGGCAGCAGCGCACGTAGATGCTTTGCGCTACTTGGAGCAAAATCAGGAAAGTCAAATTCTCAACTGCGGCTATGGGCAAGGTTACAGTGTGCGGCAAGTTATCGAACGGGTAAAGGCTATTTCTGGCGTGGATTTTCCTGTACTCGAAACTGATCGTCGTACTGGCGATCCAGCCTGTGTCACCGCTAGTCCAGATAAAATCCGCAAAATACTTGGCTGGCAACCCAAATATAACGATTTGGATCAGATTGTGTACACCACCCTGAATTGGGAAATGCAACGCGTATCAACTCTCCGCGTTGCATAGATTACCGTATCCTTAGTGTTCTTGGAACTTGCAATCCGAGAGTGAATGCTCTTGCTATCATAAATAGAGATAGCGATAGCCATAACAGGTTATTACTACGGAAGTACCAAGCGGCGATCGCCACTGGGATAAAGCCTACCAGGGCAGCTATCAGTGTAGATTGGCGAAGTGTGCTACCTTGAGTCAAGCCTAAGAAGTACCCATCCAGCATGTAGGCAATTGATCCAAATCCTAGAACGGGTAGCAGCCAATAAACATAAAGATACAGGCCCTGAATAATTTCGGTATGGTTAGTTAATAGTCCAAAAAGTGGTTTCGGGCTGAGAATGAAGGCGATCGCAAACATAAGTCCCAAGATCACGCTGGTTCCTCCAGAAACCCGCAGGAGTCGCATCAATCCGTCAGTCGTTCCTTTGCCTCGAAAAACCCCTGCCAAAATCTCTGTCGTGAATGCCAACCCATCGATGACATATGCCGCCAGCGACACAACCTGCATCAATACTGCGTTTGTCGTCAAAACAACAGTTCCTAACGCTGCACTCAAATTGGTGAACATCGCAAACGTGGAAATCAATGCTAAGGTACGAATGAGAATCTCGCCGTTGAGCGTGAAGGCATTTTTCATTGCAGACAGTTCAAACACCTTTCCTGCTAACGCTTGCACCTGCTTGAACTTAATTTCTTGGCAAAATAGCAGGACTCCCACCAGCAGCATAAGATACTGACTTGCTGCCGTTGCCAGTCCAGCACCTCTACTTTCCCATCCCCATAGGACAATGAAAGTGTAGTCTAGCAGTACATTTGCCCCATTGCTGACTACTGAGAGCAGCAGTACCTTGTTGCTTTGTTCCCTTCCCAGAAACCAACCAATTAGTACAAAATTGATCAGCGTTGCTGGAGCACCCCAGATCAAGGCATTATAGAAAGCAACTCCAGAGGCTTTGACGACAGGTGTAGCACTTAAGAGGGCGAAGCCCAACAGTCGCAACGGTTGTTGGCATACCAGAATTATTAACCCCAATCCCAGCGCTAAAACTGTATGCCGCAACCCAATGAGTAGCACGGCTTCGGGATCTTCGCGCCCCATCGCTTGAGCAGTCATTCCAGTTGTGCCCATACGAAGAAAACCAAATGTCCAGTAGATATAGTTGAATAGAACCGTCGCCAAGGTTACTCCTGCCAGATGACGGATATCTGCCAAATGTCCCAGGAATGCGACATCCATCAGCCCTGCTAGCGGAACCATCAGGTTTGAGAAAATGTTGATGCTTGAGAGTTTGAAGAACTGATACAAGAACGTTGGTTTTTGGGAGAAAGGCAAAATGAGGATACTCCTTCAAAGGCTGTCTAGAGGTTGGAAGTCGGGTAGTCCGCGTAACCTTCTAAAGGAATGAGATAATACTAATGTACCATAAACTTTAGGATTTGCCAGCGCGAGGGTTTGAACGAACGAGTATGGGATTTTACAACCAAGTCAATACGCCTTTAAGTTGGCGATGCGAATGGTTGTAGATGCCTATGAAGCAATGGGCGATCGCTAAAATACTCTACAAAAACGCTCCGATTGAGGAACTGACAAGCTTAGGCAAGATATAAGAAGTAGTACGTAATCTCATCCAATCGTGTATCTGTAAAGTTTTTGTAACTTTTTTATGTGATTGTCTTGCTTTTGTACTATATTTTTAGTACACTTGAAATCTTGACTAATTTAAACAAATATTTAAAATATTTTTTAAATATCCAAGAAAATCCTAGCGATGACTGGTTTGTGAAAAACGCATCTCCAGAAATTCTAAAGAAGATGTTTGATAATTTACCTGAAGAAAGTAAACAATCTGCTATAGAAGAACTTATTGATAATCTAGATTTTTAAACTAAGTTTCAATGCTGCAAGTTGCAAATTCATCCAAGATTTTGCTGTGGCTTCATCGGTTTCTCGATGTTGTGCGACTTTATGGAAAACTGAACCGCGCCATTCGACAGCGAGTCATTACGGGGGTTCTCTTGTGAAGCTTTATTCTTAGAGTATGCCGATGTGTTGAGGCGAGATCAAAACCTGCAACAGTTTTGGACATCGTCCTCAATTCGCTGTAAGCTATGATGGCAGTAACTCCTACTGAGCTTGCATGATGACTGAAATGTCAAATGAACAATCAAATATTATTCGTACAGATCGGGGGCTGACGATCGCAGGAACCCGAATTACTCTTTATGACGTGATGGATTACCTCACGGCTGGCTACCCTGCAAAACTCATTCGCGAAAAACTCTGCCTGACAGATGCTCAAGTTAATGCCGCTCTCTGTTATATCGAAGCTCATCAGGCTGAAGTAAAAGCTGAGTATCAACAAGTTTTGCTTCAGGCAGAAGACAATCGGCAATATTGGGTTGAACGCAATCGGGAACACTTTGCCAATCTTACTGCAATGCCTCCCAAACCAGGGATTGAAGCACTCCGTGCTAAACTTCAATCTTGGAAAGACAGGCTTGAGTCCAAGGTATGAATTTTCTGATCGACTACAACCTAAGAGGGCAAGCACCATTACTCTGGGGAACGATTGCGGCTGAAGGATGGCTTGAGGTGATGTCGATTCGTTTCGTTGGATTCGAGGAGGTTGGTTTACTTGAAAATAGTAGCGATCACTTGGTATGGCAAGTTGCTCAAACTAATCGGATGATTATTGTAACCGCAAATCGAATCATGTTGGGAGATGATTCTCTAGAACAAGTCATTCGGGAAGACAATACCATGCGATCGCTTCCCATTGTGAGCCTGCACCGCTTGCGTTTGAGTTACGAATGTAGTCCTATAAGCTCACAAACGCTCTTGTTGTCAAGTAATGAAGGCAACTGATCAGAACTACAACCTTTCTCTCTCCGTATAATAAATGCTGGCATAGAGATTATGATGGAGACAATAAGTTGTGATTGCTCTCTATGAATCTTCAATCCGTTGCAAATTTAAACAAGTTGCCTCTTCATGTTCTAGTTGAACGGCTGGATTCAGGGCATTTTATAGCATTAGTGTCAGAGTTAGCTGATTGTGTAGCCGAAGCTGAAAATCGTGAAGATGCGATCGCATCTGTACAGGAAAAAATTAAAGCAAGGCTAGCAAATATTGAGATTTTGACGATAGAAGTTTCAAATAATCCCTGGACAGATTTTATTGGTATGTTTGAGGGAGATGAGGAGTTTGCAGAGCTTGCAGAGGAATTGCGGACAGAGCGCGAGTTAGATATAAATGGTGCAGCATGAGCCTTTGGTTGCTAGATACTGACCATGTATCGCTACTGTTGGAAAAACATCCACAAATCAGCCGTCAGGTGGCTAACCTGGGAACAGAGGTTGTTGTTTCCATAGTGACGGTTCAGGAATTATTTAATGACTGGGTGGTGCGAATCAATGGTACGCAGAAAGTAGAAGAATTGCTATAGTTAAATCTACTAAAGCTACAATTAAGCGCAAGCAAAAAATGAATGACAGCAGACCCACTCTTTTACGAGATATTCAAGGAATTACCCGAATTATTCTTTGAACTCATCGGTCAACCGGGTAAAGATCCAAGCGTCTACAAATTCAGCGCTCTGGAAATTAAACAGAGAGGTTTTCGTTTGGATGGCTTACTTTCAACTCTCGAAGTTTACGCAAACGAGCCAATATACTTTATTGAAGCCCAATCCTATAAAGATGATAATTTCTATAATCAGTTTGTTGGGAAAGTAATTCTTTATTTGACACAATATAAACCACCTAACCAAGAGTGGTACGCTATCGTTATCTATGACACGAAAAGTAATGAAGGAGATTTTCCTGGATACTTGAATTTCTTTTTACCGTTTTTACGTCGCTTTTATCTTGATGAAATAGCAAAAACTCCCAATCAATCCCTTGGTGCGGGAGTAATGCGTTTAGTGGTTGAGAATAAAAGCCAAGAAAAAACTGGAGAACTTGCTAGACAGTTAATGAGTCAAGCTCAACAAGAGTTAACCAATGCCACCTTAGAAGAAAAAGTTATAGAATTTATTAAAACGGTAGTGATTGATAAGTTTGCTAATCTGAGCCGGGAGGAACTAGAAGTTATGCTTAATTTAGATTCGTTGAAAAAAAGCAGAGTTTACCAGGAAGGCAAGGAAGAAGGTTTTGAGGAGGGTGCGCTAGAGACAAAGTTGAAGATGATTCCCACCTTACTAGAATTGGGATTAACCCTTGAGCAGACGGCAGAACGTTTAGAGCTTGATGTCGAAACTGTGAGAAAAAATACTAAACAGTAAAATTAGGCTTGTGTCGGTGTATGGGATGAGTATGGGATTTTACAACCAAGTCAATACGCCTTTAAGTTGGCGATGCGAATGGTTGTAGATGCCTATGAAGCAATGGGCGATCGCATTCCCAGAGCGATTGGCACTGCCCAAGATTTATCTAATTGGTTAGATATGATGAACACTTTCTCTTAGATCCCCGACTTCTTAAAGAAGTCGGGGATCTCGTTTTTCGTGCAAGAGTTGCACAAAGAGCGATCGCCCATCGACAAACTGTACCATGCACAGGGTGACATCACCCGTGCTACTGATTTCTCGCGTCGTGGGCTAGCAGTTGAAGACCACAATTTGGCACTTATCTTTGCTGTTGGCTCGGAGCAAAGAAAACAGGACTACGCCAGAACCTTTACTGGGACAACTGATGGAATCATTTCTCTGTCTCAAGAGAAAGCTGCTAACAACCCTCTAGTATAGCAATCCTAAATGAGTTATAAACAGGGTACGTACTGTTGGAGCTTCGGAAAATCAAATTTTTGGTGATTAGTAAAGAATTTGAAGAGCCATTTAACTACTTTAAAAGACTTGCAAAGATGCCAGTACTTTCTCACAAAGTTTTTCGCCTGTAACCACACATCTTCTACAGGATTTTGTTCGGGTGAATTGGGGGCAAATAGAATACAGTGAATTGCCCTATTTTCAGGTTCATTCTGGTCATTAACCGATGCCAAAAACTCTTTGACATCATCTGATTTATGATAGCTAGCCCCATCCCAAATCAAAACAATTCTTTGTCCAGGACGCTGGCTCTGTAAATATTTGATAAACTCTACCGTGCTCTCACCATTTCCGGCAGAATACTCACAAATGATAAATTCTTTATTTTGTGCATCTAAAGCCCCATAATAAGTTTGTCTATCCTTGATATTTTTCACGGAAATTTCAACTCTGGTTTTCGTCGGTCCCCAAACGTATCCACAAACATCATCTCCAAGTAAATGACACTCATCTACAAAAAACACAACCAGGTGTCCTGTCTCGATTTCAGCTTGGTTCTTACTCAGAAAATCAAGAATTTCTTCTCGCTTTTTTTTGACTAAATCTGCATCCGACTTTGGGTTCTTTTTTTGTGATTTTTTCCAGCTAATCTCGGCGGTTGACAAGAGATCGTAATAGCTCTGTTTAGATTGATAAATTACACCATATTTTTCGTCTAAATAAGTAACTAATTCATCGATATCCCAATAATTTCTGGTCTTCAGCCAAATGATAGTTTCTGCTTTTTGCTCTGGTGTCAAATAACTCTTTGTACCTTGATAAATTAGCCTAATTCCGTCTAGACCTTCAGCCTCAAATTTTTGCTTCCATATAGAGATGCTCGATTTATGCATGTCTAAAAGGTTGGTGATTTTGGAATAGGGTTCACCCTGTAAAACCATTTTGACAGCCATCGCCCGTTTGAGTTCCCGTGCTTCTGGATTGCTTTGAATAAACTGGGTTAAAATCGCTATTTTTTCAGCTTTTTGCTGTTGTTCTAGTAAAAAGTTCTTCATCCGTATTACCAACATTCAATATTTAGTATAAATGTATCATAAGTTTACGACTCATTTAGGATTGCTATAT
>CAZZVG010000311.1:0-6767 GCA_964657295.1 Iningainema sp.
CCGACACCCACATATTGGAAGCCAGCGCGTACCATTGTTTCGGGATCGAGGAAATTGCGACCGTCAATAATTACGGGGTGGAGCATCAACTGTGCCATTTTAGTATAGTCGAGATTGCTAAACTGTTGCCATTCGGTCACGAGTACCAAAGCATCGCAACCGTCTGCAAGTCTTTCGGCATCAGTTTCTACCTGCACGCCAGAAAGTCCGTGACGCATACCTGTTTGGGAAACGATGGGATCGTATGCTTTAACTTTTGCTCCCAATCTGTTCAAATGCTCAATCAAATTGAGGGCTGGGGCATCGCGCATATCATCGGTATCAGGTTTAAATGTTAAACCCAGTAATCCTACGGTTTTCCCTTTGAGGATTTTCAGAACTTGCTGGAGTTTTTCAACAGCAATGAGGCGCTGACGTTCGTTGACACTAACAGCAGCTTTGAGTAATTGAGCTTCATAACCGTAGTCATCAGCCGTGTGAATGAGTGCAGAAACGTCTTTAGGGAAGCACGAACCACCCCAACCGATTCCGGCGTTTAAAAATTTATTTCCAATACGTGTGTCTAACCCGATACCTTTAGCGACTTGAGTCACGTCAGCACCAACGCGATCGCAAATGTTAGCAACTTCGTTAATAAAACTAATCTTCGTTGCCAAAAAGGCATTAGCCGCGTATTTAATCATTTCTGCCGAACTGAGATCCGTTGCCAGAATTGGCACTGGCGGTAAAGATTGGTTAACCGAGAATTGACGCTCGACAATGGGGGCGTACAGTTCCCGCATCATAGCGATCGCTTTTGGATTGTTGCCTCCCAAAACAATGCGATCTGGGTTAAAGGTATCATATACTGCCGAACCTTCACGTAAAAACTCGGGATTGCTGACCACATCAAACTTAGCGACAATCTCTGGCAATTTCTCTTCACTTGGCACTCCACCTGCAGGCACCAGGATTTTTTGGCGTTCGGCAATACCATCTAAAACAATCATCCGCACCCAATCCCCAGAACCGATGGGCACAGTAGATTTATTGACAATCACTTTATATCCACCGTTTAAATGAGCACCAATGCTCCGCGCCACCGCTTCTACGTAACGAGTATCACTTTCACCGTTAGGTAAAGGCGGCGTTCCCACAGCGATAAACAAAACATCTCCATGAGCGACTCCGGCACCAATATCAGTGGTGAACTCAATTTTCCCCGTATTAATAGCAGATTGCATAATGTCTGAGAGTCCCGGCTCAAAAATCGGAGACTGCCCGGACTTCATAATTTTGACTTTTTCTTCGTTGTTATCTACACAAATAACGTCATGCCCAATATGCGCCAAACAAGCTCCCGTCACCAAACCAACATAACCAGTACCAATAACGCAAACACGCATTTTGTTTTATTCCTCGTTTTTTTCGGATTATGATTCACTTAGTCAATTAAGATCTGTACGGGCGGGTTTGCCAGGATTGTTCGTTTTTACTCACAATTGACTAAATTAAACCCGCCCCTACTAACTACTTCTTCATCCGAGAGCGGAAGTCTTCTATAGTCAGTTTTAACCCGTCTTGCAAAGGAATGGTAGGTTCCCAATTTAACCAAGTTTTGGCTTTACTAATATCCGGACGACGGCGGCGTGGATCGTCAGAGGGCAAGGGTTCAAATTTAATTTGTGCATCGGGATTCACCATATTTTGCACTGTCTGAGCCAATTCTAAAATCGTGTACTCATCAGGATTGCCTAAATTTATAGGACCGATGTACTCGCCATTCATCAATCGTATCAGTCCTTCCACTAGGTCTGTCGCGTAGCAAAAACTTCGGGTTTGGGAACCATCACCGTAGACAGTTAAAGGAATACCTTGGAGTGATTGAACGATCAAGTTGCTCACGACTCGGCCATCATTTTCTAACATTCGCGGGCCATAAGTGTTAAAAATCCGGGCGACTCGAATATCGACTTTATTTTGCCTGTAATAATCAAACGACAGTGTTTCAGCAATTCGTTTGCCTTCGTCGTAGCATGACCTCAAGCCAATAGGGTTAACATTACCCCAGTATTCTTCACTTTGAGGATGCACTTCCGGATCGCCGTAGACTTCACTTGTGGAAGCTAATAAAAAACGCGCTTTCACACGCTTAGCTAACCCCAACATATTCAGCGTTCCCATAACGCTTGTTTTGACAGTTTTCACTGGGTTGTACTGGTAATGCACCGGAGAAGCAGGACAAGCCATGTGGTAGATTTGATCGACTTCTAACCGAATTGGTTCGGTGATGTCATGGCGAATCAGCTCAAAGTAAGGATTATCTATCCACTTCAGAATGTTGCGTTTGTGACCTGTGTAGAAGTTATCTAAGCAAATAACTTCGTTTCCATCTGCTATGAGTCTGTCAATCAGATGAGAACCAATAAATCCCGCGCCACCAGTTACCAAAATTCTCATAAATTCCCAGTTACTTACAAATATTCGTAGCTGTGATTTAGCTTACACTTAGCTAACAGCACCCTCTACTGTGATCTTTCATAACACACAGTTAAACATGAAAGCTCGGTTTCTTCGTCAAAAAAATGTCGGCAAGCCGTTTGTGCCCATGTTTTTGTGATACTTTTTATTTATTTACAATTCAATTAGCAAATTAACAAATATCATCTACCTATTGAAAGTTATTTGTTAAGAATTTACTAAAACTTCAAATATATGAAGTTTTTCACTCTGATCTCAGTAATACTGCGATCGCTCTTCGTGCTTAAATCATTCCCTCTGACATTGTGGCGGCAGTATTAACCACTTCAGTAGCCATAACGGCGGGTGTGGGTGTACGTTGTGGTTCTCCCAACATGACAATAGAGCAGGTAAGTTGTCGGGCTAACTGGGTGGCGACATCACTAATAGCCAACCCTCCAGGACTGGTGCGATTACTGAGAAAAGGTAGTACCACTAAGTCGTATAATCGCGCAGCTTGCAAAATTGCTTGAGCGACATTTTCATGAGCGATAATTTGAATTTCTGGTGGATTTGGCATAGCTAATCTCGACACGGTTAGGGAGAGTTGTGATCGCCTCCAAGCAATTTTGCTCGAACTAGTACGGCGATCGCACACATTTAGCACAGTGACTAGTGCTTGATTTGCGTCTCCTAAAATCTGAGCAAAGTATATCGGTTGCAATGACGGTGCCATTAAGTTTTCCACCGGAACCAAAATACGCTGAATTTTTTTTGGTGATTCTACAAGCCGCGTCACTGCTACCGGGCAATGGGATGCCGAGATGACGCTATCAATCACATTTCCAAATAAACGCGCTCTTAACCCATTGCGTTTACCCCAACCCATCACAATCAAACTGGCATTTTGTTCTCTAGAAGCTCTGCTAATTCCTTGAGCGAAGGCATCATCAATTCGCAATAATGGTTCTGCTTCCACACCCAAGACTCGACTCAACGCCTTGGCTTTGGCGAGTAACCGTTCGCTCCGTTTTACAGACGCTTCTAGCTGAGGTGCATCCATATGAGCAAAAGCAGTGGCGATCGCTAACGGTATAATCCTACCATTTGCCTGCCGCGCCAATAAAGCTGCCATTTCAATCAAATATTGCTGCGTTTGCGGATTATATACAGGCACGACTATCGTAACAGGACTGTTTTTTTGTTCTGGTTTTTGGTAAGGTGGGGTTGTTGAGCGTTCTTCCTTAACTGCTAAACTTGTTAAACCTACGGCGACTTTACTAGTAATTAACGGTCCCAAGCCTGAAGTTACAAACATCAAGACAATAATACTGTAGAAGACCTCTGTATTGAGTAACCCTGATCGATATCCCACCCATGTTGTAGCTAAAGTCACATTCACCTGGGGCACAGACAGGGACCACATCGTCAGGACTTCCCGCCAGTTGTAGCGATAAAATAGTTTAGCTAATAAAGCTGCTATAAATTTACTGACAAGTAAACTGAAGACAATAAACAGTGTTAACTTAAGGTTGTCAATGCTTTTGACAAAAGCGGGTAGATTGATCGATAAGCCCAGATCAACAAAGAAAATGGGAATAAACACAACATTCCCAACAAATATCACCTTTTCTTTGACCTGTCCTTCTCCTAAAGCTTCGTTGACTGCTAAACCTGCTAAAAAGGCTCCGAGAATTTTTTCGACTCCAATCAATTGAGCACCTGCTACAGTCAGAAACACCGAAAGCAGCACAAATAAAAACTGGTTTCCCTCGTCGTCTCCAGATCGTCTAAAAAATTCTCTTCCTGCCCAGTAAAAACCGATAAGAATAACCAGCGAATAGATAATTAACCGATTAAATAAGCTAATAAGCTCCCAAAAACTGTAAATTTTGGAATGAAGAGCGATACAAACAGCTAACACCAGCAAAGCGCCAATGTCAGTAAATGTACTGGCTCCAATAGTCACATTAATAGCTTCGTTGTTAATCACCCCTAAGCGATTGATGATGGGATACGCCAAGACAGTGTAGGAAGCCAATAACGAGCCGATTAATATCGCCGCATTCCAGTTGAAGTGTAAAACTCGTCCTAAAAAAATTCCGATTAATAGGGGAACAAAAAAGGTAAATATACCAAACCCCAAAGAGCGATTTCTGATCCGGTGGAACTGCTGAATATCAACTTCTAGCCCGGCTACAAACATCAAGTAAACTAACCCAATCTCTGAGAGCAGGGTGATTAGGGAAGATTGATGTAATAAATTTCCAGCGTGAGGACCAAATAGTATCCCTGCGGCAAGCAAACCCACTGATGCTGGTAGACGTATCCGTTCACACAGGAATGGTACGATGAATATGACTAACAGTAAAATCACTAGAGGAGCAATGGGTTCCTTGCCAAGAACTTGGGAGGTTGGCTCTATAGCCAGAAGTTGTGATATCAGTTCCATAGGTAGGACTTGGAGAAGCTATGGTCATGCTGCGATGGCCCAAGGCAATGACTCTCATCAATACAACGACAAAAGCCGCCCCGATGAAAAATCAAAAAATATTACCTAGAATACCTTAAAGGTGATCTAGGACTAACTACCTATGGGTGGATTTGACTTAAAATAAACCGTAAGCGATCATAGTCATCTTTAAGCAGTACACTGATAGCGCGTCCGGCTTTGATCAGCCATTGTCTGTCAGCTTTGCGTAACTGGTACACCTGTCGAATGGCTGCTGCGCTCAAAGAATCCCCTGGTGCACCTGTTACTGACAGAAGTGTCCGCAAAAAATCTAGCTCCTCAGTAAATTGAATAATTGCTTCTGAATCACAGCAGTGAACTGCTTGGTGAATTTGCGGCGGACGGGGAGGCAGGTATTGATACACCCGATTGTTATTCAGCATAGCATCTGATGGTGGACGAAATCCGACAATCGCCGCACGGAATTCTGTTTTGAGCATGGCAAAAATCTGAGGTTGTTCCTCTCGCAAGTCCTGTAAAGACAAACCCAATGCTACTGCCCGATGTACTGAGTCTATGGGCATTGTCGTTGCATTATACACCACCGCATAAATTTGATTGCCAGACTCTTCATCCACAGCACAAACCCAACTGCCAAACGGAGGCATCGGCGGAAAACTTAAGTCTTCCGGTTCCAAACACTGAGCTAAAAATTCGCAACTCGTGGTTTCAATCACCTCCGCAATGTGACTGGCGGGGCGTGAGCGATTGGAAAACTGTGGTAATGGGAGACGCATTGTAGGGGCGGGTTTAATTTAGTAACTTGTGAGTCAAAACGAACAATCCTGGCAAACCCGCCCGTACAGTGGTTAGCGGGTTTAATTTAGTAACTTGTGAGTCAAAACGAACAATTCTGGCAAATCCGCCCGTACAGTTGTTATAGCAATCCTATTTGAGTTACAAACTTTGGCTGTTCAGATCCCCGACAACTTCTGCGAAGTCGGGGATCTTGGCGTTTACATCATTTAGGATTGCTATAGTCAGACAACTAACCACCAACCACTAGCCAACAAATCTATTTTCCTTTTTTCCGTCCGGCTGTGGTTTCTACCAGTTCTAATTCTGACAGGCGAAAGGTGACTAATTTATCCCAGTTCCCACCTTCAAACAGTACAGCTACCTTACCATCACTCAGTCGTTGTACGAGTCCTTCATAGCGATAATAAGTATCTGCAGGATTCTTGATGCGAACAGTTGCTCCAGGTAGAATCATGGGTTTTGGCTTTTAGAGTTCTTATCTATAGCTTAATACAGAAGTCCGATGCGCGGTTGTAAACACCACACTTTTTATCAGACGAATGCCGACGAAAACCCTAGAAATCTCGAATTCCCTGATTTAAGGGCAGGCTCGCTGCGCTCACCGCCCTTAAATAACCTGCTTGATCCCTTTCTTCCACCAAAAAAATGGCTTATAGGTGGAATCATTAAAATGAAAGTAGACGGCAACGGGCAAGACAAAATATTAACCCAAGATGAATTCAATCAATTATTCTCGCTCTCCAAGTTGGGGATTTGGCAAGAGCTTAGGCTGTAGCGGGTGTAACATGAGGGCATTCTCGGCAACGAGGAGATGTCATAATCAAATTGTTAGGTGCTTTAAGATCCACTGCAAGTCCCAAAGATATCGCGTATATTCAGCCAACAACAGGAGTAAAAACAAATGGATATTGAAGTACAAGATAGTGATGTAATTGAAAAAGATGAAGATACTGCTGAAGAAGATAGAAGTGATAATGGGGGGTTGTATCCTTATGATCCAACTAAGTAAGTCGGCGAGAAAATTTCTAACTATGTAACGAAAAGTTAACTAGAGCTA
>CAZZVG010000312.1:0-6754 GCA_964657295.1 Iningainema sp.
GACATGCAATGCTGCCGCAGGCATTGCACGATGAGCAAGCAAGGCAAGACTTTATAGGAAGTCTAAAAATGCACATTGCCAAGAATATTGCTCCTGGCAATCAGAAAATTTATGAAGAAGTAGTAAAGCCAAAGTTTGAGCGGGAAAATCAGCGATCGCCTCAGAATCGCCACGAAATTCGGAAAATCATGCAGCACGAATCTCACTACCGTTGGTGGAGTGCTCTGCGACGGATCAATCAGGAGATGTTGTGGGATGCGGTTAACACGAGCGTTGATAGACAACTGCCAGAACTGATGGACGCTTTTAGCGCCTTCATGTACGATTGGGAAACGGCTAATAATAACGAACCCTTTTGGAGTGCTATGCGCGATTTGGACTTAGTGATGTTAGCGACTTCAGTAGGTTTTGAGGTGGAGAAGATAATCGAGAAGTTTGTCCCCAACACTATATCAGGGCAAGTAAAACCAGTCACCAATTCTAAACAAGGTCCATCAAGCAAGCGAGGTACTTGGTTTGTGATTTCTTCCATAAAGTAGGCGGGAGCTGCTGAGATGTCAAAGATAGCTAAGGGAAAACGACCTGTTTACTTTGATAATGCTGAAATAGACAAGTTGCTGGCGATCATCATGGCTTTAACTGGTGAGGTGTCAATCCTTCAGGAACGTCTGGATACAATTGAACGCTTGCTCAAGGCTAAAGGAGTGCTAGAAATATCAGATATTGAAGCTTACGAACCAGACGAAGAGGTAGCAAAAGATCGAGAGCAAAAGCGTGCAGCCTATATTGAAAGAGTACTGCGGGTTCTTTCTTCACAAGACATTTTATAAGTCTTTAGCTATCAGCTATCAGCCTATATAATTTGTAAGAACTGGTGGTGGTGTCACCGAAGCTACAAAATTCCGTTCGTCGTTAACTGCTGACTACTGAAGTGCTGAATGCTGCCGACAGGTATATCAAGAAACAAACATCCAGAGGATGCGTCTCATAACTCTACACATTACGTAATTCTCTATGTTACGACAAACTGCTTTTGGCTTTGCTTTAAGTATGCTTGTCCTTGCTAGTGGATTAGCAACTAGTGCTATCCGAGGGAATACCTCTACCTCAAATCAAGTTGCAATATCCACAACTACTGTTAAAACCACTGATTTGGAAAAGTCAGTTTTTAACCAAATTAACAGATATCGGGTTACGAAGGGTTTGTCAAAACTTTCTCTGAGTTCCAAGATCTCTCGTCAGGCAAGGATTCACAGTCAAAATATGGCAAGGGGGCAAGTTCCATTTAGCCATCAGGGGTTTGAACAACGAGTCAATACTATCCCTATTCCCTATAGAAGTGCAGCAGAAAATTTAGCCTTTAATCGGGGATACAGTGATCCTGCTAATGAAGCTATCATTGGTTGGATTCACAGTCCGGGACATCTTCATAATCTTAAAGGTAACTATAATTTAACTGGCGTTGGTGTTGCTACTAATAGTAAAGGCGAGGTTTATCTCACCCAGATTTTTCTTCGTTCTCGTAGCAGATAAGTGCAACTGGTACAATTCGTGATTAAGCTAGAAGTCAGATATTTTACTGGACTCGATCAGATTCATGGAAGACTTTCAGGTTTGCGATCGCGATCTTAGTGACTCTGCCCTCTGTGAGTATTTACAGGCTGAGACTCTCGCTGTAGATACAGAAACAATGGGATTATTACCACAGCGCGATCGCTTGTGTCTCGTCCAGCTGTGCAATAGTGAGGGTAACGTCACAGCCATCCGTATTGCTCTCAAACAGACTGATGCTCCTAACCTAAAAAAACTGTTAGAAGCGACGAATATTGTTAAGATCTTCCATTTTGCTCGTTTTGACCTTGCTACATTACGCCATCATCTGCACATTTCGGTTCAGCCCGTTTTCTGTACCAAAATCGCTAGTAAGTTAGTCCGCACGTATACTCAGCGCCACGGACTCAAAGAATTAGTACAAGAGTTGGAACAAGTGGAATTAGACAAAAGCTCTCAAAGTTCTGACTGGGGAAACGCCGAACACCTTTCAGCATCTCAACTCAGTTACGCGGCTAATGATGTACGTTACTTGATTAGCCTGCGGCAGAAATTGATCCAAATGCTACAACGAGAAGAACGCTTAGAAATTGCCCAAGACTGCTTCCAGTGTTTACCAACTCTTGTTTCCTTGGATTTATTGCAATTCAAAGATTTATTTGAACATTAAGAGTAAGAGTGAGGAGTTAAGATTTTATTTTCCTCACTATTAATGTTTAATTAGACTTTTTTGTGCTGTGTTTCAGAATGATTCTGTAGGCGAGCCACAACATTATAGTCGTCCGCACCTGCAGGAGTTTGTGATTCTACAATTCCTTCTGTAGAACCACCAATTTCCTTCCATGCAGCCAAACCACCTCTGAGTTCCGATACACGCTCAAATCCTGCACTTTTCAGTGATTGTGCTGCTTGTGCCGATTGCTCATTACTTTCACCGTACACGTAAATATCACGGCTTTTCGCTAAAGAGGATAAGGCTCTATCTACCAATTCATCAATTGGCGTAGATATTGCACCCGTAATATGACCCTGGTTGTACGTTTGGCGATCGCGCACATCCAATAGAGTAAAACCAGGTCTGCCCCATTCCAAATAAGACTTCAGCTCATGAGCATCAGTTTGTGCTGGCAGCGATTCTTGTGGCGTTGTGATATTTTCCGCTAGCTTATCTACGTTCTGCTTCAATGATTCCGCAGCACCCTTCACTGATTCCTTTGCGGATTCCGCAGCATCCCTGACTGATTCCTTTGCTGATTCTATACTATCCTTCGGTGATCCCATGACGTACCCTCATTGATTAAATTGATTAACTTGAAAAACCTATCGGACGCTAGCATACCAACTAATACGCCCGATAATACATATCAATTTGCTTATCTGATAAGAATCTAATCAAAAAAGTGACTTGAAAAACTCTTTCTTGAGAATGAAGATTTTAAGTTTCTTTCTAATGGTAGAGCGAATGAGTAAGTAAGTCGGACAAAAAAAGCGTAACTATGTAACGAAATATAAAATTTCTGAATTCTGTTTGTAGTTGCTTCTCCTTAGTTCAAGGTGTTGGCTCAAAAGATATTATTAGAGCGGTCAAGAGTTTTACTTTTACTCCTGAACCGCGCTGATAAATACCTAAATTTAATTAACCGCTCCCTCGCTGTGGACACTCTTGTCAATCAAAACGAAAACAGGTAATCCGAGACTCAATAACGGGAGTAGCTACGCTGCCACTAAACCATTGTGCTTGAGTAAAGGAGTTGTAATAGGTTCGCGACCCCGGAAGGATTTAAAAACTTCCCTTGGGTGCTTGCTACCACCGAGAGCCAATACCGTGTCGCGGTACATTCTACCTATAGATTTTATTGCTTCTTCGTTTTCTAGACCTGCTTCTTCAAAAGCTGCAAAAGCGTCAGCGCTAAGAACTTCAGCCCACTTGTAGCTGTAATAACCTGCTGCATATCCACCACCAAATATGTGTCCGAAAACACAGAGGAAGTTGTCTTCGGGTAATGGTGGCAATACGGTAGTCATTTTGGCGATGCGATCGCGCACATCTTTTGGAGTTTCACTGCCACCGATAATATAACGGTGGTGTAATTCCAAGTCAAGCAAGCTGAAGTGGATTTGCCGCAGCATAGCACTACCACTCATGTAATTTTTTGCCGCCCGTAGCTTTTGATAGTAATGTTCTGGTAGGGGTTCACCAGTTTCGTAATGCTTTGCCATCCCTATCAAAGTCTGTCTATCATAACACCAGTTTTCCATAAACTGGCTGGGTAATTCCACTGCATCCCATTCTATATTATTAATACCTGCAGCTTCAGTATAGTCTACCTTAGTCAGCATATGTTGCAAACCGTGACCGAACTCATGAAACAAAGTCTCGACTTCATAGAAAGTCATCAGACTGGGCAAGCCATCGATGGGAGGAGTTTGGTTACACACCAAATATGCTATGGGTAAGCGGGTAGAGGTGACTCCATTCATCGTCACTTTACTACGGTTAATGCAGACATCCATCCAGGCACCACCGCGCTTTTCTGCTGGGCGGCTGTAAGGATCTAAGTAGAAGTAAGCAATCGGATGACCGGTTTCATCCGCTATTTGGAAATAGCGTACATCCTCATGCCAAACTGGAGCTTGACCGTCAGCATTCGTGACATTCACCCCAAACAACCGCTTCACAAGCCCGAATAAGCCGTCTAAGACTTGGGGAAGAGGGAAATAGGGACGTAGTTCTTCTGCTGTGAAAGCAAATTTTTCTTCTTGTTGGCGTTCTGCCCAAAAACTGAGATCCCACTGTTGCAGATCGTTTGCCTCTGGTGCTTTTTTAGCTGCAGCAAAGGCTTTAAGTTCTTCAAGTTCCCCAACAGCAGCATCGTAACTAGCACGGCGTAATTCTTCTAAGAGCAACTCAACTGCTGGAACGTTCTCAGCCATTTTAGTCACTAGGCTTAACTCAGCATAAGTCTTAAAGCCAAGTAATTGAGCGAGTTCTTGACGCAATTCTAAAATGCGACTAATTAGTGGATTGTTATCTAACTCACCTGATGAAGCACGGGTAATAAAGGCTTTGTAAAGCTGCGATCGCAAATCGCGCCTAGTGCTGTGCTGCATAAAAGGGCCATAGCTGGGTGAGTCCAAAGTGATGCGCCACGAACCATTTTCTGGTGTAGCATTTTCTTCCCCCGCCGCCCGAGCAGCTTGTGCTGCTAAACTTAATAAGCTGTTTGGCAAGCCATCAATTTCGTCTTGATTTGTCAGCGTTAAGCTAAAAGCTTTGGTAGCGTCTAGAATGTGGTTAGAGAACTTGGTAGCCAGTTCTGCCAAATCCGTTTGAATAAAATTGAAACGTTCCCGTGCCTCACCTTGTAAACCAACCCCAGAAAGTTCGGCATCCCGGATGGCAGAATCAACGATGCGCTGTTGAGCCGAGTCTAAAGTTTCCCAAGTCTCACTGACTCGCAATGCTTTAAAAGCATTGTAAATTGGTTGACTTTGACCCAGCTTGTTAAAGAACTGTACAACTAAAGGCTGTACAGTCTCATAAGCTTCGCGCAGTTCGGAGCTATTTTTCACACCCATTAAATGGCTGACGACTCCCCAACTCCAGTTTAACCGCTCCGTCAACCGATCTCGTGGTTCTACTAGACTGCTCCAAGTCGGTTTGACATCAGCTTCTAAGGTAGCAAGTTCTTCGTTTAGGGAAGCCAATAACTGGTTGAACGCTGGCACAACTTGCGCGGGCATAATATCTGTAAATGTTGGTAAGCCATAGCCTTTGAGTAAGGGATTGTCAGAAATAGTCGCGTTTACACTCATAGTTCTTTGCTGTTCACTCTAACGTATAGTAATTTTTATCTATATTAGGACTTAAACGATTACCTGTTCTTTTAATCTGATTTTTGGTATAAACCCGGTTTCTGGCACATAATAGTGCGCAAGTCCTATATATTTACTAATGTAGCGATCGCGAGCCACATTTTGACTTTCGGGAATACCGAACAGATTGTTAGCTAGAGCGCCCGAAGTGCCACGACTCTGTCAGCTATTAAAATCTACCATAAATGGCAATTACCGCATCGGTGAACTGCTTATCCCTTGATCTTCTTAAATTAAAATGACATCTTCACTTAATAAAGTACTTCAATGGTTAATTTTGACACTGTTGTTTCCTTTAGTCTTTCTCAACGGTTGGCTAGCATACCGATTTTTCCAATATTTTCAACCCCTAGTGACAATTTTCGTGCTGGCAACTTTGTTTGCCTTCATTTTAAATTACCTTGTCTCAGTTCTACAAAAACGCGGGGTTCAAAGGAAATACGCAGTTGGATTAGTGTTTATATCAGCTTTAGTCATTTTTACTACTTTGGGTATCACCTTAGTACCCATTGTTCTCCAACAATTTAATGAAATGGCAAAGCTACTTCCCCAATGGATTGATTCTAGTGACCAAAAACTCCAGGTTCTTAATGATTGGGTTCTCAGCCACGGATTCAAAGTTAACCTTCTGCAGATCTTAAGTCAAATAACAGATCGTTTCCCTAATGAATTAGAGAGTTTTGCTGATAACCTTTTCAGCTTTGTTCTAGACACTATTGATAGTATTTCCGAAGCATTAATTACAGGAGTGCTAACTTTTTACTTTTTGGTAGATGGCGAGAGAGTTTGGCAGGGTATATTTAAAAAATTACCGATGAATTTTGGTCAGCAGTTACAGCAGTCACTTCAGCAAAATTTTCAAAATTACTTAATCGGTCAGGTAGCGTTGGCTTTGCTGATGGGAGTTTCACAGACATTAATGTTTTTAGTTTTTCAAGTTCCCTTTGCTTTGCTCTTTGGTTTTGGTATCGGGATTATGAGCTTAATTCCTTTTGGGGATGTTGTTAGTCTTGCTATTATAATTTTAATAACAGCGTCACATGACTTCTGGTTAGCAGTGAAGGTACTAGCGGCTGCTGTCGTCATTGATCAGTTAATCGATCAAGCGATCGCCCCCCGACTTTTAGGTAGTTTTATTGGACTCAGACCAATATGGGTCTTAATTTCTTTGATCGTCGGAACCTATATTGGTGGAGTGCTGGGACTGATTGTGGCTGTACCTGTAGCTGGTGTGATCAAAGATGCTTTAGATGGGTGGGGTTTGGATTCTA
Organism: Iningainema sp.; assembly: GCA_964657295.1. GTDB lineage: Bacteria > Cyanobacteriota > Cyanobacteriia > Cyanobacteriales > Nostocaceae > Rhizonema. Next base: position 6,699 of record CAZZVG010000312.1, read on the forward strand.
ATTGTTCTGACACCCAACAACCAACAACCGAGTAAAAAGTTAAAAGTTAAAAGTTA
>CAZZVG010000313.1:0-6753 GCA_964657295.1 Iningainema sp.
GGGAAACACTTGGACGTACTGTCCTCAACTACGAACCAAAACGCCACGAATTTATAAAACGTTGTACTAAGTTTAAGAATACTTATTAACTTTGTGCGTTGACAACTGAGTGTTGAGTGCTTACCTTAGGGAGATAGAATGGCAAAAAACAAATTGTCTCTCCATTACCTAAGTTTGCTAGTAGCGATCGCACTGGGTACCATCTTGCGCTTTTGGCATTTGGATTTCAAACCTCTATGGATGGATGAAGTCATCACTGCCATCTTCAGCTTTGGGAAAAGCTATAACGACGTGCCAGTAGAAGTCGTATTCCCACTTAATCGCCTACAGGAAATTTTCACTTTCCAACCGGGAGTCAGTTGTGCTCAAATTGCCCAAAACGTCGCCAGGTATTCGACTCATCCACCGCTATTTTTTTGCTGGATGTACAGTTGGTTGGGGTGGATGAATCCGTTAGGGAAAGAGTGGGTGGAAAAATTGCGAAGTCTACCAGCTTTATCGGGTGTCGGTGCGATCGTCGTCATGTACTTCCTCAATCGTACTGCCTTCACACCCTCTGCTGGAATCATGGCAGCAGGTTTAATGGCAGTTTCGCCCTTTGCTGTTTACCTTTCCCAAGAAGCAAGACATTATACATTACCAATGCTGGCTGTGGCTTTAGCATTATTAGGGCTGATACAAATTCTACAGGATATTGAAAAGCGTCAGGCAGTTAGATTTTGGGTATGGTTAAGATGGGCAATTCTCAATAGTCTCAGTTTTTACATCCACTACTTCTGTCTTCTTGCCTTCATTGCTCAAATTGCAACGCTCCTTGTGGTGATGTATTGGCTGAGGGCAAATATCTTCAACAAACGCAAAATTTGGCTGGCACTCATTCTGTCTATCAGTGGAGTTGCAATCAGCTTTCTCCCTTGGCTGAGTGTCATAGTTAGTCATTCTCACCGTGCTGAAACAGACTGGCTTGCTCGTGCCAATTTCATCGCTCCTTTTTATGAAACCTTCCTAAACTGGCTGCTCATGGTGATTGTTCTACCTGTAGAAGAGCAGCCCTTGGCAGTAGCAATTGTCTGTGGTTTATTAATGACTTTGTTTGGGATTTGGGTAAGTTGGCAAGTTTTTAAAGGTCTAAAGCATTTGTGGCGTAAACCTTCAACGCATTTAGCGACATTAACACTCTTGAGCTTCTTGGTTTGGGTATTGTTAGAATTCTTTGCTATTGTCTATTTTTTAGATAAGGATATTACTGCTATTATTCGATATAGCTTTGTCTATTACCCAAGCTTCTGCGCTTTGATCGCTGCTAGCTTAAGTAAACGAAATCCAAAATTTATCCTCTTACTTGTCGGCGTTGTCAGTTGTGTTTTCGTTGTTTCTAACTTAGCTTTCCAAAAACCCTTCAAGCCTGAGCAAGTTGCTCAAAACATGAATCTTGAACCTGCTGTTCCACTCATGGTTGTGATGGCATATAGAAATTATCAAGATGTAGCGTTGGGATTAAGTTTTGGTTTAGCACTTGAACCGCTTAGGGAATATAGAGTAGCCGTAGACAAGAGCGATTTTACTTCTGTGGCTCCTCCCAACTCCCCACACCCTTCTTCTCATTTTGTTTTTTTCAAGCAATCACCAGATTTTCAATCGGTTTGGCAACAGCTTTCACAACTATCTGTACCAGCAACATCCGATCTGAATTTATGGATTGTTGGCCCTGGAAGAAAACACCGTGACTATCCACAGCGAGTCGGACTTTCTCCTCAAACTTATTGTAATCTGGATACCCATCAGTATTACCGTATTGGTGTACCCTATCAACTCTACCGATGTCGGAATTTATGACGATATTGGTTCTCAAAGAAATCTACCTAATTAAGTCATTAAGCATAGAATTTTTAGAGCCTTGGGGTGGATGACAACTACCGAGATCAAATATTAATTTATACTTAAAGTATGATTAATGCCACCGTAACCGAGTTAACTAGCCGTGTCTATTCCTAAGTTAGTGAAGAGTCAGAAGCGATTGGCAGAAGAGCGTATGGAACAAGAGTGTATACATGATGTTCTTCTCCTAGTTACTCACTTAGCCAAAAGTGAAGAAATTACCGTCAAGCTCATCTTTGATCGTCTTTACGATGTTGCCTCAGTCAACCTGATTAATCAAAAGATTCCTTATCGTCCCCTTAACCCGATCGTCAAATCAATTGCCAAAGTCTCGGAACCAGCAGTCAGAATTGTTGCTTGGTTTTGGTTTCAGAAGAATTTTCCGCAACTGATTACGAACTGGTTGTACGCAAAGGTTACTTTTACAAATTTAAACCGTAAACAACAAGAGCCAGTTTCTGTAGTTCCAGAAGTTCAATCATATTCTATAACAGGAGTAGGAAAAAACAGCACTGAAGAAATTAAGCGTCTTCGCTCTGAGGTTAGATATCTAGCTGGAATTTCGGTGGGAGCGCTTGCTGCTCTATTCAGTACGATCATTTGGGTAAGTTATAACCCCCAACTCAGAGTTATGGGATTTCCCACAATAAATTCCACTGATAAATGTCTTCCGTCGGCACATGTGGAGACTTCTAAAAGATAGATAATCTCAGCCTCCTTCGAGCCATCACAAACTCTGATGCTAGGCGGTAAATATACTTAATATAAACCCAAAATGTATTATAAAGTCAAGTTGTTAGTTGTTTTTCTTTGAGAACAAACAACTAACAACCACCAATTAGCGACTAACTATTCATCAATCTGCCAAGAATCCTTAGTGAATTCTTCATCCAGAATTTTCTTTGGTCGCAAAATCAGAATAATTTGACCTAGTATTGGAAATTCTGGCATGGTATCAAACCACTGAAAATCTAAATCTCCAGCTCTGTCCACAACAAAGTAACTGGTAGCATTCCATTCACGTCGATCGCGATCTATAACTACCAGCACGGGTTCTGGAGTATTTTGTGAATGAGTGGGGAAGCGATCGCTATTGCACAAAATCACCACTGGATCTTCTGCACCCAACACAGCTTGCCAACCTGGTATCGGTACCCAGGCTTGCTCTCCAGCAAATCTCACCATGCGAAATGGTTGTACTTCTTTTACCAGAGGAACAGCTTGTAAGTCTTTTGGTGTCAATGGTAACTCACCTACCACAGGGACAACGCGGGGCAAATCTTCCTCTGATTCCAATCGGTAAAAGGGTAAATTGGGGGCGGGACTTTTGGGTACGACAGTGAAATCAGTCAGTAATTGTTCGATTTTTTTTCTGGCTGTTTGCGAGTGAGCAAATTTCAATCCCTTCGCGATTTGGCGAGAGCGCTCTTGAAAGTCCGAATATTGACGAGCACTTTTCCACGATTGATAAGCTATAGCGTCCCCTGGATGATTCTCAAATCCTTCAGGGAGGGTAGGCAAGCGGGAAAAATCTTTAATTCCTTTAGCGACTTCCCGCGCTTCATCAGCATTGATTTGGTGAGAGAAAGTGAGTTCGGCGGCGGCGGCGCGTTCTTCTTGAGTCAGTAAGCGTAATTCATATAAAACATCGCTTCCACGCAAAGCATATTGCGATCGCACTGCAGCTGAAGCTCCAGCTTTTTCTAAAGAAGTGTAAACTTGTGCACCAACAATAACCTGATTTTGTTGGATGGGTTCAAATCCAGTCGCTTCAAAAATTGCCTGGGGACTGTAACCAAGTTTCTGGAGTTGAGCAAGTGCAATTCCCCATTCCACCCAGTTACCTTGCTTTTGTCTAAGCTTGCGGAGTAATTCTTGCGCTACATTATCAGGAGCGTTATCAGGATTTTGAGCTAATGGTGGTAGGTCAGTCATGTTAAATGAGTAAGCGAGCTTCACAAGAATGGCGATGAATGCCAACAGCCGCAAGTTTTATTTTATGCTCTAACTGTAAACTATCATCAGAATTTTCTCTCCCTCTCCCGTAGAATTCTGCATTGTCTTTTGATTAAAATCAGTATTTACCCTGATCAATGTAGTAAAGTGCTGGAATCATGCCCCTTATGTACAACAAATCACCCCTTGGAATCAAGATGTTTCCAAAATATCTTGGTATGGATTATAACAAGAAAGATCTAACGGAATTATCCCTTGAAAGCATAGTCCAACTTTTGAACTAGATAAAATCCAGTATTAATTAATGACTATAGAGAAACCGAAAAAGCAAAAAATTTTGGTAGTTGACGATGAGCCAGATAATCTGGATCTGCTATACCGCACTTTCCGACGCGATTTCAATGTTCTCAAAGCTGATAGTGGGGTTAACGCCCTGCAAGTGTTAGCAGCAGAAGGAGAAGTGGCAGTCATCATCTCAGATCAGCGCATGCCAGAAATGAAGGGAACTGAGTTTCTTAGTAAAACTTTACCTCAGTTTCCGGATACGGTAAGGATTATCTTGACAGGTTTTACTGATATTGAAGACTTGGTGGAAGCAATAAATGCCGGACAAGTCTACAAGTATATCACTAAACCTTGGGACCCAAGTGAACTCAAGGCGGTGGTACAACGAGCGGCATATACATACGATTTACTTAAGCAACGTACAGAAGAATTACGGCGGACAAATGCCCAAATGGCACTGTTGACTGTTTTAGTAAAAAATACTCATGAAGCTTCCAGCTTAGAAGCTAGTCTCAAACCCATTGCCACGGCTTTTGGTGAAAGTTTCGCGGTAAATAGTTGTATTTTGCAACTACTGGAGGGTAATATCTTCGCCACTCAAGGAGTGTACAGTCATGAGGGGACAATAGAAAACTGGCTTGAGCAAGACCCGTTAACTAGCGAGGCGATCGCCACTCACACCATGCAAGTTTCAGCAAATGTATCCAAACAAAAAAGTCTAAGTGATCTTACTTGCTATATCAATTCTGGTGTTCAAGCACATCTAGTTATCCCGATTGCCTACGGAAATGAAGTGTTAGCAGTTTTGTCGCTCCAGTGGCAAAAACCTTGCACTTTGCGAGAAGATGAACTGAGACTCATTCATTTATCAGCTCAATTGGTGGCGATCGCACTGACTTGCACTCGCTGTCATCTACCAAAAGTTTAGTTATTTGTCCTTTGTCATTTGTCCTTAGCGAATGACTAATGACTAATGACGAAAAACCAATGACAAAGAGCCAATGACTAACGAAATTCGCAGTATTTTTAACCGCATTGCTCCAGTTTATGACCAGTTGAACGATTGGTTAAGTTTGGGACAACACCGGGTATGGAAAGAAATGACGGTAAAATGGAGCTTTGCTCAACCGGGAGATACTTGCCTTGATTTATGTTGCGGGAGTGGAGATCTCTCCTTGCGCTTGGCAAGACGAGTGGGAGCAACAGGACGCGTGTATGGAGTCGATTTTTCAACTGCACTGTTAGAAATTGCCAAACAACGCTTTCAACTCCAGTATCCCTATATTCAAGAGTCAAGCAACCCAGTCTCAAATACTCGAGTTACCTGGGTGGAAGCTGACGTGCTGGATTTACCCTTTGAGGATAACCAATTCGACGCCGCGACGATGGGTTATGGGTTAAGAAATGTCATCGCGATTCCCCAATGTTTGAAAGAATTACACCGTGTTCTCAAAGGCGGTGCGAAAGCGGCGATTTTAGATTTTCATCGTCCCGGCAATCCACAAATCCGGGCCTTTCAAGAGTGGTATTTAGACAATCTCGTTGTTCCAATTGCTCATAATCTAGGTTTACAAGAAGAGTACGCTTATATCAGTCCCAGCTTAGACCGCTTTCCGATAGGAGCAGAGCAGGTTAAAATAGCTCGTCAAGTTGGTTTTGCCACTGCTACACACTACCCCATCGCCAACGGTATGATGGGAGTGCTAGTCGTCACGAAACTTTAAATTTTAGATTGCGATTTTGGACAGGGGAATGGTAACTAGGCTTTGGGAACCGGATTTTTCCTAATCCTCAATCTCAAGTCGTGACAACTCCACAATTCACGTATCCAAAATCCAAAATTCAATGGATTGGTCCCATCTCTGGTTATATGTGTCTCCCCCTATTTTGGGTGGAATTATTGGCTATTTTACTAACGACATAGCCATCAAAATGTTGTTTCGTCCTTACCAAGCAATTTTCATTGGTGGACGAAGGGTTCCTTTTACCCCTGGATTGATTCCCCGTAATCAAGAACGTCTTGCAAAGAGAGTCTCAGAGACGATTATGGGATCACTGTTGACACCAATAGAATTGCAAAATTTGGCGCGGCGACTGTTACAAACTGAACGCGTACAAGGAGCAATTTTCTGGTTGCTGCGAATGGCGATCGACCAAATAAAATCGGATAAAGATCAAAAAAGTGCCAAGATTGTGGCAGGAATTTTGCGGGATTTGTTAGGGGAATCTTTACCGCGTCTGTTGAAAGTTTTAGCCCGGCGAGAAGACTTTTTAGAAGTGCAAGTCAATCAAGTTTTTGACCAGATATTACTGGAATTTCAACTGAGTGAAGAACAAGCCACTCGCCTTGCTGATTGGTTATTTCAGGTGGTTTTGCCGCCAGAGGTGCTGCGACAAGTGGTGATTGATTTTTTAACTGATCGCACGATTCAAACTATTGATGAAAGCTTTCGCGAAAAAACCAGTGGCACTTATTGGGTGGTGGCAAATTTGTTTGGTTTACGTAATACTTTAAGTCGTTTGCGGACTTATTGCTTGGATGAAAAAGAGGCAACAAATGCGCTGATGCAAGAATTGATTCAAGAATTACAAGTACGCGATCGCCTCAAAAAATTATTGCAAAATATCTCTTTA
>CAZZVG010000314.1:0-6743 GCA_964657295.1 Iningainema sp.
GGCAACCAGGTGATGGATGACTAGAGTTAACAGATGCAGATTCTCTTCGAGCTTGAGAATGTACACGCGAAAGAGAGGACCCTTGCTCAGGTTAAATGGTGTTAGGCTTTCTTGTGCAAACCACTCTGCGATGGCTGGATCGCGATCGCCACTAGCCAGATGTTGGAGTTCGATTGACAGAACCTCTACTTTCAGAAAAGGCCAAATACATTGCTCATTCGCGTTGCTGATTGTTGTTCGTAGGGCCGAATGGCGCTCTACTAGCTTCTGCACGGCTCTATTGATGATCGCGATCTGCAATCGTCCTCGTAGTTGCAAACTGACAGAAACACAATAACAGGCGAATAAGCGATCGTCTCCCACCCGAGCTAAAAGCAATAGTTGTTTTTGGGGTTCACTCAGGGGGATTGTGTATTCCCCCTTTTTTTTTTCAGTTGTTCGGTTTGTGGCTGTCGCAGAAGGCATTTTTGATGAGAAAGGCAAATTACCTAACATCGCGCTGTTTTTCGGAGAATTTTGTAAAAACCCTCCTTCTCGCATTTCCTTTACAGTTTCCTTAACTGCTCGAATCACATACTCAACGTCTTCATTAGTATGCGCGGTGGAAAGGAAACAGATCCGTCCTTCCCAGATATAAACTCCCTTTTCGATCAAATGATGGAAGAGCAGATCCATCTCTAGAGGCTGATAGAAATAGCTGAGATTGCTCGACCAGGCAAAACGGAAAAGCGAACCAAAATGCTTGACTCCGAAGGGGACTTCCTCTTGTTCAAAGTATGTATTGAGGGTTTTAACGAACCGACTTGTTTGTTCATTGAGTCGTTGTTGTAGCTCTGGACTTTCTTGTTTGAGATGTTGAAGTACCGCTAGCGATGCTGCCATCGCAAGTGGATGCTTGCAGAAGGTACCAGCGACAAATGTCCTTTCCACCTTAGGGTAGGAGCAGTCTCCATAGCTCCACATACCGCCATCGATTCGGTCTAAGTAAGTCGCCTTTCCTGCCACGACTCCGATCGGCATTCCACCACCGAGGAGCTTTCCATAGGTAGCCAAGTCGGCTTCAACGCCAAACCATGCTTGCGCTCCACCAGGATGAACGCGAAAGCCTGTAATGATTTCATCGAAGATCAAAGCCACATCTGCTACGCGGGTGATTTGTCGGAGTTGTTGCAGGAACGCTTGAGGTTGCAAGTCTGGTTGGCGGCTTTGTACTGGTTCGACCAAAACAGCAGCTAATTCGTTGGCACGGTCTTTGATGATATCCAAGGACCCAGATTCGCCATAAGGGAGAACTATAATGTTATCCACCATTTCTTGCGGCACGCCTAGAACCATAGGGATAGATTGGAGGTTTCCGTTAACGGTTTTGGCAACAGCTAGCGTTCCATCTGAATGACCGTGATAAGCGCCTGAGAACATAACAATCTTGGAACGACCCGTCGTCGCCCGTGCGATCCGCAGAGCTACCATCACTGCTTCTGTGCCAGAGTTACAAAAATTAACGCGCTCCATGCCAGTCAATTCACCAATTAACTCGGCGACCTCCCCCGCCAAGTTTGACTGCGGGCCAACCCGAATACCTTGAGCGAGTTGCTCCTCCAGAACTGTTTTGATGAAAGATGCACTATGACCAAACAGGAACACCCCGAATCCCATCGTGATGTCTACATACTCGTTGCCGTCCACATCCCAGAACCGAGCACCTCGAGCATGATCACCAACAATAGGATAGTGCATTTCCTTAATCTCCGGACGGAATCCCAGCGCACCTCTCAAGTCAGCCAAAACTGATCGATAGCGTTGTGCCTGTTGTTTTGATTTTTTAGTGCGTTGGGTATAGCGGGCAATCAGGGTATCTAGGTGCTGCTGTTGTTGTGGGCTTAGTTCTTTGACACTGACCTCAGTAGCTTGCCCAAAGGGCGACGATCCAGTCTCCTTTTTCTCAGACTTGATTGAAGGAGCAGAAGACCTCGCACGAGAAACTGGTTTGGGTTCCACAGCAGACCCTAAACTCGGAAGCGCAATCTCAGATGGTTCAAGCTTTCCTTGATGCCGCTCCTCGCGTAACCCGTTGCCGCGCAGGACGTCTAACTGCTCGGACATCAATTGAGACATCACTTGGAGCTGTTGTGCCATAATTCGTTCCAGCGCACCTTTGGCTTCCATTTCTTTCTCTTTTGGGTCTTGTATGCCATTTGTTTTTGGCTCTGCTGGTGCAACCATGGCAGAAGTCAACTGAAATTCTACAGGCGATTGCACCTCAGATTTGAACTCGGGTTCGCCTACGGGTTCCCATTCTGGGGGGAGATGCTGGTCTATGTAAGCCACCAAAGCATCAAGGTTTGACAATTCTTCAAAAAATTGACGTAGGGAAACCGAGATCCTGTAGGTATTTTTGATTTTTTGCCTCGCCTCAGCAATGATGAGCGAATCAGCTCCCATCTCAAAGAAAGAAGCATGAAAATCCACATGGGTTGGTGCTAATTGAAGTACATCGGCGATAATCAAACGTAACGTCTTTTCAATTGCCTCCCTTCGTGTTGTTTTGAGAGATGTAGAAATTTGTTGTCTTGACGCACCCGATTTCTCTCCATTTGACTTCATTAGAAAATCTCCTTCTTGAATCCAATAGCGCTGTCGCTGGAAAGGATAAGTCGGCAGATGTTCCCGACGACGATCGTAATCCCGATCAAATCCCAACCAGTCTACTGGGACTCCATGCAAGTAGAGTTCTGTCAAACTGGTTAAAATCTGTTGCCAATCTTCTTGAGGTGGTCGCAAACTGGGCAACCATAGTCCCTGATGCTCGGGCAAGCAATGGCGACCCATACCCAATAAAATCGGTTTTGGGCCAATTTCCACCAACACGTTTGCACCAAGACGGGCGAGGTTCTCCATGTTTGCAGCCCATCTGACTGGCTGCCGGATATGACGACACCAATATTCTGGGCTGGCTATTTCCTCAGTTGCTACTTCGCCTGTGATATTGGAAATCATCTTCAGAAGTGGTGGAGAAAAGCTGACTTGTTGGGCTACTTGCTCAAACTCGCCCAAAATCGGCTCTATCAATGGTGAGTGGAAGGCATGGGAGACGGTTAATTTCTTGGTTTTGATACCCTCGGCTATCAGTAAATCACTTACAGCACGAATTGCCTCCCGCTTTCCAGAAATAACGATGCTCTCTGGACTGTTAATGGCAGCGATCGCTACTTCTCCTTCATAAGGAGAGATCGCTTGCCGCACCCGTTCCTGACTTGCTAACAGGGAGACCATTTCCCCATCTTGAGGCAACGCTTGTATTAGCCGTCCCCGTTCGGCAATCAGTTTCAAACCATCTTCTAAACTGAAGACTCCGGCCACACAAGCCGCTACATACTCCCCAACACTGTGGCCTACTACCACGTCGGGTTTTATGCCCCAAGATTTCCAGAGTTGGCACAGGGCATACTCGATCGCAAACAAGGCAGGTTGGGTATAAGCAGTCTCATCTAATTTTGAACTTGAAATGGTGGATTTGGGATGAGAAGATTGGTCATTGGGATAAAGGACTTCAAGCAAAGGTTTTTCAAGATAGGCACGCAGAATTTCATCGCAGCGATCAAGGCTTTCTCGGAAAGTCGGCTGGGTTTCGTAGAGTTGGCGACCCATATCGACATATTGCGACCCTTGACCCGTAAACAGGAAGGCGATTATCTTGGATGCAGATTTCACTTCCTGCAATGTGGTTGGTTGGGTTGGGTTCTGAGGGGGACTTGCCACCTCTCCCAATTGCTGGCGCAACTGCTCTCGAGATGCGGCAACAATGGCCAATCGATGGTTAAAGTGTTTGCGTCCCGTGTTGGCAGTGAAACAAATATTTGCCAGAGTTGCATCTGGATGAGACGGCAAATCAGTGACATAACGCCCTGCCAATTCCCGCAACGCTTTCTCTGTTTTCGCCGATAGAGTCAAAATATGGAAGGGGCGCTCGGTGGTGAACACGGAGGCATTGCCTCTATATTCTGGAGCTTCTTCCAGAACGACGTGACAGTTAGTTCCCCCCATACCAAAAGAACTGACCCCAGCGCGGCGCGGTGTTTTGTCGGTTTCCCAGTGAGTCAGGGTGGTATTGACGTAAAAGGGGCTGTTGGCAAAATCAATATTGGGATTAGGTTGACTAAAGTGCAGACTGGGTGGTAGTTGTTTATGCTTGAGTGCTAGTACCGTTTTAATTAAACCTGCTATACCTGCCGCTTCAACGATATGTCCGATATTGGTTTTGACCGAGCCAATCGCACAAAAACCGTTTTTGTCGGTACTCTGGCGAAAGGCTTGGGTTAGTGCTGTAATTTCAATGGGATCTCCCAGACTGGTAGCAGTTCCGTGAGTTTCTACATAGGTGACGGTGCTTGGATCAATTTGTGCGATCGCTAAAGCCTCTGAGATTACGGCAGCTTGTCCCTCCACACTAGGAGCTGTATAACCCACCTTCGCTGCACCATCGTTGTTAATTGCTGACCCTTTGATGACAGCGTGGATGCAATCTCCGTCAGCGATCGCCGCCTCTAGCAACTTCAAGACAATAATGCCACCTCCGTTGCCAAACACAGTTCCACTGGCTTTTTCATCAAAGGCTCGACAGTGTCCATCGTTCGACCAAATCATGTCCTCTTGGTACAGATACCCCACCTTTTGAGGAACGCAGATGGCAACGGCTCCTGCTAGAGCCATATCGCATTCACCGTTAAGTAAACTCTGGCAAGCCATGTGAATCGCTACCAGTGCAGTTGAACAAGCCGTTTGAATATTAACACTTGGTCCTCTTAAATTCAGTTTGTAAGAAACCCGTGTGGGCAGATAATCTTTTCCATTGCTAAGTCTTATCTGTAAATCGTTGGCTGATACTAAGAAGGTGCGATCTAGAGAATAGCCTCGGTTGGGATGAACGTTATTAATCAGGTAAGTGTTCATACCTGAACCTGCGTAAACCCCGATCAAGCCCTGATAAGTTTCTGGATTGTAGCCAGCACTCTCAAGGGATTCCCAGGCACATTCCAAGAAAATCCGCTGTTGCGGATCCATTATTTCGGCATCTTTGGTGCTGTAGCCGAAGAAGGAAGCGTCAAACTCTTCGATATTTGGCAAAACCGCACCGGCTTTCACATAGTTAGAATTGGAGAGCAACGTTTGGTCGCTTTGCGACAATTCCTGATTAGAAAAAAAGGAAATAGATTCTACCCCATCTCGAAGGTTCTGCCAAAACGCCTTGACATCCTTGGCTCCTGGGAAGCGACATGACATGCCGATAATGGCAATATCTAATTCTCTGATATTCATACTTATAGTTTTTTATCTTTTGCGATGGTTTTTTCTGAGTTGCTTTTGTTGATTGACTGAAGACTGACGAGCAACTCGGCTGATTAGCTTGTGGTTATTGACGGCTGGAGCTTCTGTGTGTGTCTGACTTAAGTGCTGGGCTAAAGTAAATATTGTGGGGTATTGAAACAGATCTCCAGTTGATAGTTTTACGCTCAAGACCTCGGCTAATTTACGAAAGCTTTGCAGCAGGAGTAAAGAATTACCACCTAAGTCAAAAAAGTTGTCATGAATTCCCACTCCCGACAATTGCAGTACTTCTTGCCAAACAGAAGCAATGAGTTGCTCGGCATCGGATTGGGGCATGACTAGAGCCGTTGCCAACTCAGGTCTAGACCCTTCTGGAATCGGCAGGGCGCGAAGATCCACTTTGCCGTTAGGGGTTAAGGGAAAAGTCTCCAACAGCACATAAGTACTGGGCACCATGTACTCAGGCAGATGGGCTTTCAGATAACTCCGCAGCTGCGGCACCAGTTGACTGCTCAAATTGGACTGTAGGGGATTATTTGCATAGAAACGCCAAGGACGCAAGCGGTGCATTTGCCTTGTTAGGGGAGTCAACACTCTTATAGGGGCTTCCTCTGAGGTTTGGCGGCGCACAAACACCACGTCATAGTGACCTGGGGCACCCGAATCGGATAAACTAAGAACTACAGAATAAGACAAAGCTTCAGCCAAAGCCCACAAATCCTCTGGCTCCACACCAGTCTCCGGGGGAATGGCTTTCACAACAGAGAGCAACTGACCCACCGTCTGGACTGCCTCAGGGTTTTTGAGCAATTCTACGGTTTTGAGGTCTTCCAGCAGTCGTGCATTAGGTACCCGTGTGATGCCAAGTTTCTCAGGTTTTGACTCGAAGAGCAACTGACGCACAATAGATAACGTTAGCTGTTTAAAATTCCAGTCCACCCACGGAAAGTCTTCAGGGGAATCGGTCTGGACTCCCACGTACAGTATCGCGTTGTAGCGGAACTTGGTGAGTTCATTGTGGTGATGACCCCGCTGAAGCTGGATTTGTACGTGCGTGATGTTTGGGAAGCGTTGCCCAAGGGCTGTGAAGAATGCTGGGTCAATCACCAGTTGATTTTCCTGCAACACTCGCCTGTGTACGCGCTGCTGCATCTGCGCCACAGATAGCTCTTCGGGAGCTTGGTGCAGATCGACAGAAGCGTGGAACGCCTCCAGCAATGGCAAGCTGCGTACATCCCCCACGAAAATAAAGCCTCCTGGTGCAACGACTTTCACCGCACCTTCCAGAACCCGTAATAGGTAGTCAATATTGGGAAAGTGTTCCACTACTGAGTTGAGGATGACAGCGTCAAACACTTGTGCCTCTAACTCCTCAAAGTCGTCTGCCATTCGCTGCTGAAGATTAACTTGGGGCTGTT
>CAZZVG010000315.1:0-6732 GCA_964657295.1 Iningainema sp.
ATCGGCGGCGAATACCTAAGTTAATTTTCATCACCGGATCTTGGGCATAGACTCGGTACATGTAGTCCCGATCTTCATCCGTTACCATCTCTAGGGTGAGTTCATCGTGGTTACGGAGGAAAACTGCCCATTGACAGTTCTCAGGTATTATTGGAGTCTGCTCAAGAATATCGACAATCGGGAAGTTATCTTCCATCCGCAGTGCCATAAATAAGCGAGGCATTAGCGGAAAGTGAAAGTTCATGTGGCACTCATCGCCATCACCAAAATATTCTGCCGCATCCTCAGGCCATTGGTTTGCCTCAGCCAGAAGCATTCTGTTGGGAAACTTTTCGTCTATCCGCGCTCTGAGATCCTTCAGCAAAGCATGGGTTTCTGGTAAGTTTTCGCAGTTAGTCCCTTCGCGTTCGTAAAGGTAAGGGACTGCATCCAAGCGTAGTCCATCTACCCCCATTTCTAACCAAAAATCCAGAACATCGAATACTGCTGAACGCATTTCTGGATTTTCATAGTTTAAATCCGGTTGGTGAGAGTAAAAGCGATGCCAGAAATAAGCTTTGGCGATTGGATCCCAAGTCCAGTTGGAAGTTTCAAAATCTTGGAAAATAATTCGAGCTTCTTTATATTTCTCCGGGGTATCACTCCAAACGTAAAAATCTCTCTCCTTGCTGCCTTTGGGTGCGCGTCGTGCCCGTTGAAACCAAGGATGTAGATCTGATGTGTGGTTGACAATTAACTCGATGATGACGCGAATACCCCGCTGATGGGCAGCTGCCAAAAACTCTTTAAAATCTTCCAAAGAGCCGTAAATTGAATTGACGCTGGTATAATCCGCAATGTCGTACCCATCATCTTTTAGAGGTGAAGGGAAAAACGGTAGCAACCAAACTGCTGTTATACCTAGATCTTGCAAGTAATCCAGCTTTTCTGCCAACCCGCGAAAATCACCGATCCCGTCGCCATTGCTATCACTAAAGGCACGAACGGGCACTTCATAAATAATCGCGTTCTTGAACCACAGGGGGTCATCTCTTAAAATTGAGTTCTGCATCTTACCCTTTAACTGTTATTAGGAGAACACCTGCAAGAGTTTATTAACCACATTATAATTAAGTGGTCAATACAAAATTCTATATTAACTAACTTACAAAGTTATTGAATCTACACGTTTATATTATGTTTATATTTATGTTTTTAACAACTGGGTTTTTATAGGAATTAATTGAAGCAACTGTTACCTTAAATTTTTTATTAAAGAATAAACTTTGTACTTGATCCTCTATTATATCGTTTTTTCTTTTTTCAGTGAAAAAAAATGCAGTAATAAACCTTAGAATACTAATTGACTTAAACTTTATTGTCAACAATCATTAAGAAAAACTAAGCAAGCGGGAGTCAGAGGAAAGTTGATCCCCAAGAAAAACTAAGCGAGTGGAAGTCAGTAGACAGTTGATCCCTAACTGTCCACTGTCACAATGCGCTCTTTCTACATAATTCTTGGTATATTCATTTCATCAAATGTTATTCTGATTTTTTAACCATAGCAATCCTGAATTCTGACTTTCAGGATTGCTATGTATCCTGATTCCTGTTGAGGTTGGCATTTGTAGCCGTGGTCACTTCCAACTTATCGTACTTCTTAACTTTGTAGATGATGGTCGAGAGTAGCCAACTCAATATAAATATGCCGATAATTAAATAGCCAATTGTGCCAAAGTTCTCACTTAGTTTGCCGATGAAATCCCAAAACGGGCCCTTCAGTTCTAACTGGTCGCTAATAATACTTAAAGCCTCAATTCCGCCAACGATTACAGCCACCAGTACAGAAACAAGAGTGATCGTCAGATTGTAGTAAAGTTTGCGGATTGGTTTTACGTAAGCCCAGCCATAAGCGCCAAGCATTAAAATGCCGTCTGTGGTATCAACCAGTGACATGCCTGCAGTAAACAAAGCTGGAAAAAGTAGGATCGACCAAATTGATAGACCTTTAGCTGCTTGAGTCGCAGAAATTCCTAACAACCCTATCTCTGTAGCCGTATCAAAGCCTAAACCGAAGAGTAAACCCAAAGGGTACATTTTCCAACTGCTATCTATCAACCGGAATAAAGGACGGAAGAAGCGACCTAACAAGCCACGTTGGTTCAACAGTTCATCTAAGGATTGATCATCGTAGGTTCCTCCATGTTTTACACTTTGGAAGGTCTTATAGACATCCCAGAGAACCACTAGATTAATCGCTGCAATGACTAGTAGGAAAAGCGCAGAAACGGTAGTACCAATGAGTCCACCAACTTTTTGAAAATTGGGAAAGTCCTTCTGGATAGTCACGGCACTTAAGGCGATGGCACTAGAGGCGGCTACGACAACAGTGGAATGACCTAGTGAGAAGAACAACCCAACAGCAATTGGTCGCTTGTTCTCCTGCATCAGTTTGCGGGTGACATTGTCGATAGCGGCGATATGGTCTGCATCGACAGCATGGCGGAGACCAAAGGTATAAGCTAAGACAGCAGTGCCAAGTAGAAAAGGGTAGCGGTAGAATGCAATTATGGCAAGTATCCAGACTAAAATATTTACACTTATGAGAAACGCATAAATATTGATAACTTTCCGTCGAACGTTTCTGGAACTGTCATTTAAAACACGTAAAAAACCTGATAACATATATCCCTCCTTTGTAAGCATTCAGCTATCTGCATTTCAAAGATCAGCAAGATCAGCCAGAGAGTGATTTGTGTAAACACTCACTCTTACCTAAGTCGATCAAACAAGCCATTCCAGCCGTGTAGCTCGAAACTACAGACTAAATGCTGATGTTTGATTGGTATAATCCTTTAATAAAACCTAGAGGTGCAAAAAAATACAATCCTGTAGGAGGGGGATTTTGAAGTTTTATGTGTTCTCGCTAAATCTAGGTATACCAGAATTTTTAACAAAAGTATTAAATCATCCAGTACGATGATTTGGGTTTAATAGGTGGTTGGAGGTTATCAATGTCTATTTGGCGTAAATATATCATTATTGCTCCTGTTAGCCTGAGCATTACTTTTATGGTAACGGCTTGCAATCAGAGCAAAGTTTCTCAATGTCAGCAACTCATTGCGGCGGTGAACAAAGGCAGCGAACTCATTGATAATAATAAAGGAAAAAAAGCGACAACAAGCTTGCAACTAGCAAAGGATTTAGAAGATCTTACTAAAGAGATTAAGGATCTGGACATCAAAGATCCTAAACTTCAAGAATTCCAAAACAGTTATGTAAATGTGTTTGAGACGTTCACTCAAGCGATCGCTAAAGCCGCCCAAGCTCTTAACTCTACAAACACGGTAAAACAGGAAGCAAGACACGCTTCTGAACAAATACAAAAAGATAGAGAAAATATTGATGCATCCCTCACACAAGTTGCCGCTACTGCTGGCAAACAATCGGATACCCTAGCAAGTCAGATCAATCAGTACTGTAGCCAGCCAGAATAATAGTCAGCAGTTCAGCACTTCAGCTATTAGCGATCTCACTGGAGCCATTGCTCAATACTGACAAGTGATGCAGCCTCTATCTACACAAAAATTTTTTTCTAGCTAACTGCTGAGGTGCTGACGCCTTAAACTGACAATCTCAAAAATCGTCATCGACGAAAAACTCAGCATCATCTGATGTAGAGTTTCTAGCTCCAGAACTATCAATATCCAAAAGAGGTTGTAGAAGTGCCATGCCAATTATCCCTACAGCAGCACAAAAAGCTAGCACTAAACCGAACGGGATTTGAATAGACTGGAAGGTGAGAAATTTTAGAGATACTGGTTGGGCATTTTGCACTGCGAGGACTGCGATCGCCACTACCCAGCAAGCTAGAACTGTTGATGTCAGTAAATTAGATATAGTTCTCATAGTATTATTACACGGATACATTCATTGTGTCAAGTTTTTACAAATAAAAATCTAAAGGTTTGTCATGGGTAATAACCTAAGTGGCTGGGAGCAACATATAATGCATAGTAATTGGTGATTCGGAAATTAGTCAATGAAAAGTCATTTCTTATTAAAATTATTTAACTGTAGATACTTCATTAATTCATCTTTGGTGAATCGAGGTAAGTTTAATATAAGAAAGTATAGAACTAAATACTTGTTTATTCTCTTATTAACCTCGGTTATCGAACTGAGCTTAACTACTATTTCAAATTCAAAAATTACAGGTAATGATCCCAGAAATATGCTTTGGGAGCAAGTTAAAAAATGTAGTATAAATCAGCGAGAGCTACACAAACCATATCCATGTGTATATGTGGATATTGACAATAAGTATGTCATTGCCAACGGGAGTGAGCCAGGGGATTATTTGTTACTCCCAACTGATCAAATTTCCGGAATAGAATCTCATCAAATATCGCGGTTAAATTCCCGAAATTATTGGCAGTATGCATGGAACAAGGCTATAGATAAAGACTACATACGATCAAAAGCACCTCAGGTAAAATTCCCAGAACAAATTGGCTTAGCCATTAATTCACCACAAGCTCGTCATCAAGATCAATTATATATTCATCTGTCTTGTATTAAGAAAACAGTTAGTGATGAGCTAGATAAAGCTGAAAAAAATAGTGAGATTACAGACAGATTTCAATCCCAAACTTACGTGTATCTAGAGAATCAGAATTACAGTGTAAGATTTCTAGATAATGACTCTCTTAGTAATTCTAATAACCCTTTCTTGCTTGTAAAGGAATTCGTCAGCGAAAAAAAAATGGGGTATCAAAGTATTGCTGTAGTAGGAAGAAAACAGAGGGGATTTTATGTCCTGAAGGCTGAAAGTGATGCCCAAAACGCCTATAAAGCAGCTGCTGAGAAGTTACTTGACGAAGACTGTAGCACTCAAAAATAGAAATGGCACTTTAAAGATGCAATCACAAAATATCTGAGGGCAATTGTACCAGAGGTGACCGAACAAGGCAAAAGTTAAAAGTTAAAAGGCAAAAGAAAGAAAAAAAACGGTTTCGAGCCGCCCAAATCGATGGAAAACCAAAAAATATTTTTTTTAAGGGGAAACATAGTGCGAGCAAAAAAGGCGGACACTTCAAATCCCCTAATTTTAATTATGGGGATTCTCTTTTTACTTTTTACTTTTTAATAAGTCACCCTGTACGCTCTGTGCTACCAGACGAACCCTCTATTAAGGTGTTTGCAAAGGAGTTGGCGGCAAAATTGGCATTTCTTGTGGAGGTAGCTGTTGTTCAACTGAAACAGGCACAAAAATTGGACTAGCTTGTGTTTTCGCTCTCACTTCTGGTTGGGTGGGTATTTTTGGCATTGGCTGTGCTGCATTGCTTGTGAGGTTTTGAGTCGGGAAGGGAAGTGCCATTTGGGCAATTTTCTGCATCACCTGCTCAGCTTTTTCGGCAAGCTGGATGTCACCTTGTTGGCGGTATTGATTACTGGCATGTTTCAATGCTAAGTTAGCTTTCTTGAAGTCGCCCTGATTGTACCAAATCACTCCCAAATTATAGTAAGCTGTAACATTATTAGGAATGCGGCGAGTAGCTTCTAAGTAAGTGGCGATCGCCTTCGATGCTTGTCCAGAGATGCTGAGAAGACTTCCCAAGTTATTGTAAGCTATAGGATTTTTAGGATCAAGCTGTATATATTTGTGATAAGCAGCGATCGCTTCTGGGATTCGTCCTTGCTCTTGTTGAGCAATTGCCAAATTAAAGTAAGCATTGGCATTGCTGCTATCAGAAGTAATCGCATGTTGGTAAGCGGCGATCGCCTCCTCTTTTTGTCCTTGTTCATACAACGCCAGCCCCAAATTATACTGAGCAGATGCCATTGTGGGATCTATGATTACGGCTTGGCGGTAAGCAGTAATAGCAGCCTCTTTTTGTCCTTGTTTGTGCAAAGCTAATCCTAAGTTATAATAAGCCTCAACAATATTGGGATTAATCCTGATTGCTTCTCCATACTCTTGTACTGCTGCATCCAAACGATTTTGTTGCAACATGATATTGCCCAAGTAATTACGTGCTAAGCCAATGTTGGGATCTCGCTGCAAGGCTTGACGAAAAGCGTATTCTGCTGCTTGTGGCTCACTGTGGTAATAGCGCATTACTCCCTGTTGGTACAAGCTTGCTGCTTCAAGATCCTGAGAAGAGACACTTTCTGCTAGTAATTTACTTGCTGGGAACTTTGTGATTGACGGTGCCATCAACTGTAAAAAAACAGACGAAGCACACAGAAGTCCGAGTAACGGCAATCGGATGACAGTTGTGAAGATACTTCTGTGTCTGAGCTTAGAACTACAGTCAAGCGCCACCTTGGAAGGTGTGAGAAACCACTGGCGATGTTGGTATTTTTGAGACATAAATAACAAACCTGTATTTATTGCTAGATGCTCTTTAAGTCAGGGTACCCAGCAGACAGATAAAAATTAATATGTCATCAAAATATCAGAGCGTCCTCAGTATCAAAAGAAATTCAAACCTAACTGGGAAGAGCTTTTTTCGCTCGAATCTTAACTGTCATCACCGAAATTTCGTTCAATAAATGACAACAGCAATAAGTGCTGCACGCACAGGTAAACCTGCCCAATCGAGTCTTCCCATGCGGATTTACTAATTCTGAGTAGCTAATAAATGCTGCTTAGTCCTGAATCGCTCCGGTAATTTATGCCTTCAGTAATAACGCTAACACTCACGGGTAGTTAATCTTTTCTGTGTGTTTTTGCGGAGCGATCGCCCC
>CAZZVG010000316.1:0-6732 GCA_964657295.1 Iningainema sp.
GGTTGAGAAAGCAGGATTTATTTGAGCAGACTCCAGGATAGGCAGGGGTCGGTCCCCCAAAGCAAAACCCCAACGTCTAGGTGGGGTTAACTCATGAGAGGTAAGGGGTGAAATGAGCAGCTGTGCAGAAAGTTACGCTAAGGACTTGATCACCTGCTTTCAGCATCCTGAAGACCAGTTCGTGTTCTGTACCAATTGAAGTCTCTGAAATTTAGGTGTTTCAAACCCTTGCTGTACCGTTTTAAATCGCTGTACCAAATAGGGTTTAGGTTAGTTGGTACATTGAGAACAGTCCATTAATATTGATTGGCAGAATACTTATCCAGTAAGGGTTACAGCCTTAGCGTAACTTTCTGTATGATTGCTCATCTACCCCCGGTAATATTTAATTCAATCGAAAGCTTTTCCCCTCATCTACCCACTCTGCAAGCGATTCTGCTATCAGTTCTTCTGCAAGAGGAACCCACTTATCCTTAGTTAGCTTCTTACCATCAAAACTTTGCTTGCCTAGCCAATCGGAGTTAATGACCTCTGGTAAATCTTCTTTACTCATCAGCCAAGCATAGAGATTTTGTGCAGCCTCCGACCACTGACGACCAGGGACATCTTGTTTCAAAGTGTCGTTTACCGAGTCTTTATTTACATCAAATTCTAGGGCTTTGTAGTTTTGTGTCTGCTGTAATTTCTGTTGGTCAGCTAATAGTTGTGCTTCAATTTCATCAACTGTTACATCAAGACGAAATGTTTCCCTAAAGCGGTCTATAATATCAGCCATCTCGTAAGATTTCATTGCTTCATAACCATCTGCACCCACCTTATTATCAATCGAGCGTTGTTGTGCCTCGAATTGAATTGCTGCTCGTCTTATGACTGATTCAATCGTTTCGTCAAATTCCCTAATTTCTGCCATCTCACGAGCAGCATAGGCAGCTATAGGGAACGCTAATACTGCTAATCCAATGCCCAATGATTTAGTTAGTGGTTCACCAAAATATCTCATCACAGGTTTTAGCCCTGGTGGTTGTGGCGACTCGAATGAATATGCCCTATGAGCGCAAGATTCAAAGCCTGCAATAGATGAGCATATTCGGTACTCATTCCAATCACGTAGATACCCAGGAATAGCAATAGCTAGTCCTATCATTCCCATGCCAAAGCTACCAACCGCTATCTCTCTTACCGAGAACTGTGCCATACAAATGCACCCCCTAAAGCTAATAGCACGACAATGATAATTACTGCGGTGGTAATACTATCACGGTACAAATAGAAGAGATTCCAAAAACCAATCAGCGAGCTACTTACTGCTAAAATTCGCAATAGATTACCTTGCTGATTCGCCGGAAAACTAATAACAAAGTAGCCAATTGTAAATACAAACAAGAGTGGGTACAACAAAAACATTTTGGGAATTAATTGACAAAGAAATGCTACCGCTATACCGAGTGAAAACCAGCTAAAAGATTCTGACCAGTTCGCCAGATGTAAATAGAACTTGGTAGCTTTACCACTTGGTTTGGGTGTAAATTCTGTTTGTTGCATTGTTGTAGAGGGGTATAATACCCCTCAGTTCTTTACTTACTGTTTAAATGCCCGACACGAATGTATTCTTTATCTTTCTGTCGTCGAGTTGCAGCAGAAGCTAGTAACTCTTGCCGTTGATTTTGCAATTCTTTTGTCGCCTCTTCTCTCTTCTCTCCAGCTTGTTTCTGTGCCTCAATTAGCTTCAGGCTGGTCTGTAACTTACCCTCACCCAACTGACCAACTAACTCATACTTGGCATCAAGTGCTTTAATCTTTCTCTCAACTTTCTGAGATAAAGATTGTGTGTGACGTTGGTGGTCTGCCAGTGCTAAGAATGAGTTAGCAGTTGCTCTATCTATCCGCTTCTTACCCTCTACGACTATTTGGGTAGAGGCTGCATAAAATTCAGCCAGTTTGACTTGACCTGCCATTAAAGTAGCAGTGTGTTTGAGCATTTGTTCAAGAGCAGTAACATTAACTTTGGCAATTTCTGCCACCTTTCCCACTGCCACAACTTTTTCTTTAAACTTAGGGTCAGCCATGTTGATTTCTGTGAATTGTAAGCCATGTGCGGCAAACAATCCTTGCAGCATTGCTTGGGCTTCTGGTAACAAGGCTTGCACTCCCATTTGATTGGGATTAGTTTTGAAAGCGCCGACTTTTCCACCGCTTACAACTGATAGCTTTTGGGATGAATTATTGTCTAACTTTTCAAATTCCATCTCAGTATCTCCATTGGGGTATTTTTGTGATGATTAATATCAGTAAGTCATCAAGCCCAACTCACTGTTAGGCTGTTCCCGCAATCCCGCACTACTTGCGGGAACTTTAGACGCGGGAGGATGCGGTCAAGAAAAGCGGTAGGTTTTTGCGGTGGATTTCAAAGAGTAACATTAGTTACTTTGCTTAGTCGTGACATTCAGATTAATTTGTAAATGAATATCAGGACTAGTCCGCCAAATGAAAGTGTCTAGCTTGGACAAATATCCTGCACGAATTCCGATTGTAGTTAGCGTGCTAGCGAATGTTGCAGAGATAAAAATGTTTACAATTAAGCCAACTGGAGGGTGGGTTTTATAGAGTTTTTCCTGCCGCGATCTAACGTCTACGCTCATGTAGCCACCACACAAACCCGCCAATAAATAGTGATGCTCCTACGGGATTTATAAATGCTGCTGCTGTTAGTGCTGATACCCCAATCATAGTTAGAGTACTGATTCCGGCATGGTGGATTAATGCAAGCATTTGGTTATCCTCCTTATGTTCCGAATTTAAGACAGTAAGGCATTCACTAAGAGTTGGGAATTCCTTTGTGATTCTGTTTGTTTTTGGGAAATCTGAGTCTGTTTCACTACCAACTCCCCCTGACGTTTTCCCAGGTCGTTGTTGAGTGCGATCACCATTGTTTTCAATTTTTGTGCCAGGAGAGAAGAGTGCTGATCCTGCTTGTCAATTTCCTGGTTAAAGTACATTTCCCATATCTCGCTGTAAGCATTCTGGTACTGCTGGATGTCACGAACAGCATTTAACTGCGCAGCAGTTACCAAGCTATGCATCTTCGCATCGGACAAAGCTTCTAAGATGCCATATTCAATTGCCTCAAGCACAATTCTGGAATCTTTCACCGCTGCATCGGTAGTTGTTAGTTCTCCAAATGGAAGTGTAGGAGAACTAGTTTCTATGTAGTCATTGGCATGAACTGCAATCACATCTACAAACTCTTGTGGTAATTCTGAATCACCTTTCCAAGTCTGCCCTGGAAATTTCTTGCTAAGTTCATCAATTAGTTTTCGCTGGGTACATCCGAGTTTTTCAGCCGCTTCTTTGAGCTTCATATCTCCTCCTATGCTGATTTGCATCGACTGTTGGCTAACTGGATAGCAACCTTTTTTAGCGGTAGCTTCCGAGCTGACGAGCGTATATGTTGTAAGGCGGGTATGTGGTAGTTGGTAAGTTTTACGTTGCGGTCTAGACCCCCGTTCTCTGTGTCAAGAAAAATCTCAAATTCGGGTAAGTATAGTGCAGCCAGGTAAAGATATTTTTGAAGCATTCGGACTGTTACTGGTGGGTCCATCTGCTTAGCTGCTTCCTCCCGTGTCAATATTCGCTCAACAAAAACTGAACCCTTGAGTTTCAAGCGTTTTGCCTCCAATTAATTCAGAAATAGTATTTTTGTACTGTTTTTTGTGGTTCCCTTGGAAAGTTGAGCATTGTAGTTGCCTTTCCGGAATTCTTAAGGCTATAGTATCCGCAGGTAATGCACTTTGTCAACCAGTAATGCACTAAAGTGACAAATATTCAAAAGAAGGTAAAAATAATGAACTATAACCAGTTCGTACATTATGATGTGCCTACAAAAAAACCTAGAACAACAATTTATCTTGATCCTGAGCTAATGAAATCTCTTGAAGAGAGGGCAAAGGAGGAAAAACGAACAGTCAGCAACTTATGTAACTTGTTAATAGAGCAAGCAATGAATGAATGGTTAAAGCAGAAAGGAAGCCAGTCATGAACCAAACACCCAACGTTGGTATCCAAACGCCAACAACAGAAACGACCGAAACCTCACAGATAGCCGAGGTATTCACCACCGAGAGCAGTGCGATGAGTGTGAGGTGCTTAAAATGAGGGTGCGCTCATAACCTATTTCGGGCAGCGATCACAACGAAAAATTGTTTTTTTTATTGAGAATATAGCTACATAATTGAGAATTGAAACCCGATCCCACGCTCCGAAGCGTTGCTCCCTTCACCATCCGTCTAGGCAACTTCTTCACTATCGACTCAACGACGGGTCTTTTCAGTACATTAGTCGGTCAGTTAATGATTAAAAATTATGTTAGACCGAAATACTCTAACAAATTTCCAACTTACAACAATTCGTTTGATAGAAGAGTTTCTCTTAGAGAGAATTACACAACTCGACCCAGATGCAAGACTTGAAGAAGACGGACATATCTACTCTCCTCGCAAATGGCAAATTCTTTTAAATAATGCGCGGATGGGAGTGGGTTTAACCTTTTTAGAAAGGTATTTTAAAATTCCTGACGAGTTCTGGAAATCGAAATATCAATGGCTACAGCAAGCTCACGAATCGGCTCATAATGAGGAGGAATTGCAGAGATTTTTGAATGATGAGATTTACACAGTTCCGGATTCATTCAAAGACATAAACACCGATCAACTCCTATTTATATCTAGAATAACTCCCTCAATAGACTTGCCTTCTACCAGTACTCGTGAAGCCAATTTGAGTGACAGGGTTGGCGACACTGTGTTTCGAGCGCTCGATTCTGTTACTCGGCTATGTGCGCTCATCACTGCTACTGAGTTAATGCAGAAAATAGACTTGCATAACCTCAGCTTGTCAACCCTAGAAAATCTATTAGGAGGCGTGCCAAAACCAGTCCCAGCCACTGAATCCAAACTACTTGAAATTACAGGCTTACCCACTCCAGCACCTCTGAGGGCTGGTGTAGAGTCTCACTATCGTCCCGATAAATGGAAAAGAGATGCCAACAACTACGGCGTTTTTGAAGCAGCTTCTAAGACTAACCCCACAAATCGAGTAGAAGTTTTCATAGGCGGGGAAAAAGATGGTGATATCTTGGCATTGGAAGCCGCTCGCCAAGTCATCGATTTGATGGGAATTGACGCGGCAAAACTTCAGTTAGTTTTTGCGGCTCACGCTTTCAACCAACACCACCTTTTTAACTCTAAATTCAGTTTGAAAGGTACAGAAATCATTAAACAAATAGGCTGGGATAAAAAACATCGTTTAACTGTATCTGAAAAACTTACTGAACTTGCTAGCATTGCCTTTCATATAGGAAGGATGTTAATGCAATGTACCTGGGTAGAAGGCAAGCCAAAGGGTAATAAAGTCGATGTTAGTGTTAGCGTTTCTCCCCTGTGGGTGGTTGAGGTAGATGCCAGAGGACAGAAGAATATATTAACTGGAATTGTTGATAATCCTGACGAAGTTTATATTAATGTTAGTCCCGGTCCTTGGACAGAGAAATGGCTAAATAGGATGGGATTCAAAGCGGGGTTTGCCCTGCATCAATTTGGCTGGCTAGCCACAGAAATATTAAAAATAGACCCCTACCATGATGAACTGGCGCTAAAGCTGGCAATTCACCTAACAATGATTAGCCGCATTAAGGTGCAGGATAAAAACCAGTACGAACACAAAGTTGGAACGCTGTTAGAAGCCGTAGAGCTTGAAGCCCGAATTAATGCAGCGCGTCAAGGTTTTCGAGAAGCTTACAACCTGAAGCAACGATGGGATAATGCTCTGATTTTATTGATGAGTATGGGCTGGCGAGTCATCTTTGACGATACCACCTACCCAGAATGGTTGAGAGCCAATAGCCAAGCAGAGAAACCCTCAGATTGGAAAAAAGAGAAAATCATTGATCGACTGTGGAAAGCAAAGTTGACCATTAAACCGCCTGAGCCTATCCCAACCCTGCTAGCTGCCAAGAGTGAACCGTTACAACTGAAGCCAGTTGCACCCACCAAGTCAGAACCTATCTTAACAGGGGCGGATATCCGGAAGCAAAGGGAAGCCAAAAGAGTAACCCAAACAGCCCTGGCTGCGTGGGCGAGTAAAACCAAAGCTTGGCTGTGCATGGTGGAGAAAGGCAAACGAAAGATAGGCCCGAAAGAAGCAAAAGAGCTTTGGGCAGGTATTGACTTTTTGGCGAATAAGTCAGCCCAACCGTGAATTTACGTTCCCCCAATAGAATTTGGGATTTGAGGGAAAACTCAAGCCCCAAGAGGATTTCAGGATTTTCAATCAGGCAAGTCGTGCCTAACCGGGTGTTAACACCCTATGGGGTAAATGGTTAACATATTTTGTTAACAAAAAAAACTTGCAAAAAATAGCTTCAAACCTTTGTGGAGTAATATTTTCAGCGGTTAACAAAAAACGCCCCATCGCCGGATAAGCCATTTTTGAAACCTATGCTATATAAGGGTTTCAGCCTGAGTTAACAGCCTGATCAGTTTGATCAGTTTTGATGGGCGCACCAAGTGTTTGTTGCAGAAAGTGCTTTATTCGTGGTTATTCCTATACCGAAATAATCACCGTGAAGATTTCTATACACAGTACAAGTGCAAGTGTGCCAGCAGCTTTGGGGGTGAGGGTTGATGAACGACAATGAAGCGAACCTATACCCCAACAATCTGACAGAAGCCGAGTACC
>CAZZVG010000317.1:0-6727 GCA_964657295.1 Iningainema sp.
TTTTCCATAAATAAATTTACTTGCTCTGAAACCGTTTTTTCCTTTTCTTTCTTTTACCTTTTAACTTTTAACTTTTGCCTTGTTCGGTCATGCCAAGAGAAAAGTAGCCTAATTTTAATCCCAGAATTAGCGTTACAAAGACATCAAATCTTTGTGTGAGTTCACGGTTAACAAAAAACGATGCAAACATGGCAATAATTAAACTCTTGTGATAAATAGATCAACCTTGAAAAACGTAAAATAGAGTTTTTTTGATGACTTCGCTTCACCGCATTCTGCTCATAATGACATTTCACGTTTAATTAGGTTGAGCTACTTATCTAGATGCAAGATGTAAGTAAAGCTGTTTCCATATGCGTATATCCCAATTCATTTGTTAACTGGCGAATTAATTCCTGATTGATAACTGGTTGAATTAAAGATTTACGATTCAGCCATCTAGTCTCATCTACCGGAACTGAACACATCACTGGTTGCATTTCTTCAAAAACTTCTTTTAGAGCATCATCTTCCTCAATGCCCATAAAGTCTAAAATTCTACCAATTGTCTGTAGACGTTGTTGAGAAGATAAAAGTATATCTTCAAATTTAAATCTCAAAATGTTAGTAGGTTTCTCTTGTTCTAGACTTTCTAAAATTGCCTGATGTGCACTAGACCACTGTAAGCCACAAACATATTCTAAAGGTTGGTTTATCACCTCTCTCCACTGAGGAGGAAGTTCATAGCTCACCAATGTTGTCCCCAGTCAAACACATCGGAATATCCGGTAATATCTAAATTAGCAATTCCCTCTAAATTATGAGAGAAAAATCCTCGGTGATGCCAGCCGTCATAGAGACCATTAATACTTGTTGCGGGAAAGCGAGTAAGATGAATTATTTTAAGCTCAGCATTAGGAAACAGTTGTTTGAGTAGGGGTAGGCGGAAAGCATCAATTGAAGCTTTTAACAACCAAGGCTTACTGCTTATTTCCTCTGGAGTTGGACGACGACGAGGTTTGATAACAATAAAAGGTGGTTCTTCAATACAAAAGTGGGGATTCGGCGGTGCTTTTGGACAGTTAATATTTGGGAAGTATGACTTTAATAAAGATAGCTCAATGTCATAATAAAAAGGATTAAATGACGGGTAAAAAATCGACAATGATTCCAAAAAAAATATCCAGAATTTGGATGAGTTCCATGTCGAATATTTTTGAAAATATTGTCTACAAGCTTCTGTAATATGCCAGAAACATTCTTGGGCAGATAAAGCAAAATTAGGCCATTGAAGAGTCAGCCTTAAAGCCAGAATTTGAGTAAATTCTTTCAATTCTTCGGGTTTCGTAATTACTCGTTCAGAACCGACACATACGTCTGATAAAAAATCCCGAGAAAAATTATCGAAGTCTTCCCTACTTATATTAGTGATTCCCAGATAATCTGATGGAAAGTTGTGAAATGGAAAACTGTAGTGATTAAGTTTGTAATAACTGGTATGTTCTCCATTAAGCGAGAGTAATTGTTCCGTCTGACTAAGGAGATGAAAAAGCAGACTGCTCCCGCTACGTGGTGAGGAGAGGATAACCACAACTTTGCTAACATCTTTCAGATTTTTCTGATGCCAGAGAGGCTGACTAATATGCTGGAAAATTTCTTTCCTGACTACTTTTGCGTAATCTAAATATTGACTGGACACAGCGATGCACCTTACTGATACTAAATTGAGAAAAAAGTATTATTTGAGCGGTCAAGTCAAAATTTCTTCGACGTTTGCGTAGTGGACGCTCCAGTTGGAGCGTCACCCGATAGCATCAGGGCTTGCCTGTCACATCACCAGATAAAGTTAGTTCTATTGTATAAAATAATGCTTTTTTGTCAAGCAAAATCAGAAAAAACCGATGGTGGCAGTAGGGGCGCGTGGGTATGCTACATCACTTCTCTTGATGTCTAATCAGGATACTAGTACAGCTTGGCGCGGAAATAAACCCGACCATTTGGAATTGCTTACTGCTTACAATTCAAGCATTTTTAATTCCGCGTAGCGGTACTTAGGAGTTTCTCTTTTTGAATAACTTCTGCATGAAGTTATGTTGAATTATTTTCGACTTGAGGTTTTGTTGCATCCTTTGCTTGACGTATTGAATAACATGAGCAGCACTTTCATCAACTGACTCGCGTTCAGTGTAGCAAGTGACTTCTGGA
Source organism: Iningainema sp. (assembly GCA_964657295.1). GTDB lineage: Bacteria > Cyanobacteriota > Cyanobacteriia > Cyanobacteriales > Nostocaceae > Rhizonema. The sequence goes on from CAZZVG010000317.1 coordinate 2,185, forward strand.
TTCAGGGGTGGCTCGTAGGGATCGTTGATCCCGGTGAAATTCTTAATTTCCCCAGCCCGAGCCTTGCGGTACAAACCTTTCACATCCCGTTTCTCACAGGTTTCTATAGATGCATTCACGTAGACTTCGATAAACTGACCAATGTTTTTTCGCATTTCTGCTCTAATCTCTCGGTAAGGCGAAATTGTAGAGACTAAAACAATCACCTCATTTCTGGTGAGTAAATTCGCCACAAAGCCAATTCTTCTCAGGTTCTCGTCACGATCTGCCTTGCTAAAGCCCAAATCCTTAGTCAAGAACTGACGAACGACATCGCCATCTAACGTTTCAACTTTGTATCCTTCAGTTGTTAAAACCTTTTCAACCACTTGAGAGATAGTAGTTTTACCTGCACTACTTAAGCCTGTAAACCAAACTGTCATCCCAGAAAAATTCCTAGCTTGATCCATGATTTTCGTTTTTAGATGAAGAGGTTGCCACTGAACTTTGCTACTTATTCGGCTAATTATGTCTGTTCAATTGTCGTACGCGACATCACTGTCTACTTGTCGGAAAATATACCTCCGCTTCAGAGACGCCTCGATCTCTAGTGCGTGGAATATGTACCGATCAAATGCTGAATTTTACCGACTCTCCTTAATCACAGAATCGGGTTGCTTTATCAGTGGTTGGTAGAGAAGTGTTGTTGCCCTTCAGAAATAATTGACTCTTCTTAAACCGAGTTCTAGGAACAATGCATAAGGGCTTGAAATCTGTCAGACTTATTTGGATTGGAACCATGTAAAGTTTTGGAGTGAAAGAACATTGCATCCCCTGGCTCCATTTCACAATAGACAATTCCTAATTTTTCCGAAACTTTTGCGATACGAAATGGATCAAGGGCAGTGGGGATCTGATGTTTTTCCGATGCAAATCCGGTAAATACAACCCAACTGATGTTAACCTGGAACCATCTTTACACAGCCACTTGCTTTGTCACTCTTGTCGATAGCGATCGTACAAGTCACGTGATAGGGAAAGATAACACAGAATCATTATACCAAGGGTTCGTCTTAATGAAAATGCAATTGTCCAACAATTTTTGCGTGCCCATGATAGCATTCCATTGCCAGTAGCATTTCAACCGCATCCACGATTCGAGCCATGCGTGGCATGACACATAACAGAATATCGCCCAATTCAGACCAAAGAGCAACTTTAAAATATCCGCCCGCCTTGTCGTTAACCTTCGCCTGTACGCCTTGCATATCCGGATCGCAAGCTTTCCGAAATAGCTCAATGTCTTCTAGGTCAAAGAGTTTACGAATAATGACATATTTCTCGGTGATCCTCAGCAATCGGCTCTACAGTCAACGAAGGGGTTGTACGGTTTTCTGTACTACTCCTTTCCCGGTGTAAAATTACCTATCTTCTGGATCTTCTTTCTTGGCTGCCTTGGCTCAGGAGCGGTTTTTTATATTGGTATTCTTCTGGCGGGAAGGTAGTAAGAGTTGATAGCACATGATCATGCAGGTTCGCTTGAGTCTTCATTTTTTCAATCTTGATGAATCTTGTTGGGGAATTGAACGAGAGTTTTTTGAGGTATCTTCCTTCTTACTCCGGTCACTCGTCTCAGAATTTACTGAGATAGCCTGATACAATCATCAGGAAAAACACGAGTAATCAATCCTCGACAACTAGGCGCAATCCCTTCAACGAGAAAGTTATTTGGTTTAGAAATGATGTTAACACGTACATGTTACTAAATTTAATATAAACAATAATTTTCTATTATTTTTACAACTAGAATTATTTGTTTCAAATGTCTAAGTGGATGGGCGAAAATAAACCGAAAATGATTTGTTGCTGTTAATAGCCCCAAAGCTCTACTACGAGCAAATTCCAGAGATTTTATATTTCGTTACATAGTTGTAAATTTTCCTGCTGACCTACTTAACTCCCTTTCCACTAGAAAATTACCAAAATATGTTGAGACTTAGCTCACATCTTGCACCAGGAAAAATTGATAGATTTTAATCACTCAGTACAAAACCTACTACCCTTGATTTATTTATAAAAGTCGATAAAAAGAAGGTATTTTTATCATCGATATTTTGACGTTGCCTGTGTTTGTACGGTGAGGTACAAGCTCTGACTTAGGAACTATACAAATTAACCATAATATGTATCACGATATTTGGGTGTTTCAGACTTGGAGCTTCATCTGTTGTTCCGTGTAATAAAGCACAAAATTAGCGATCGCCACACAAGTTGACAATCAAACGGAAGCAGATTCTGCACTTCAAAATGTAATATCTTGATAGTCAATAAGAATTATTAATAATCATCAACTCTTAAATACTAATACTGACAATTCTTAGTAATTTGTAATTGTTATCTAATCACCATTAGCCAAAGATTAAAAATATACGTATATTTCAATTTGATTAAAACAGGAGAGGCAAATGATCGTTTTTGATTCCAGCAGCTTGAATGCTATGAGCCATGCTCTCAATGCTACTTCTGTAATCAGTGTTATCACTCAAAATCAATTGAGCTTGAGTCGAAGTGAGGGGATCTTTAAGCAGCTAGCAAATAACTTAGGAAAGCTTTCACAAGAACCCTCAGCCACAAAGCGCACTCTCACGGCCCAAGCTAGCACAAACAATAGCAAGTGCGGCTCTGGGCAATTACGCGACAAAAACATGTGGCCATTTGCCTGCGACAGTATTTGGAATGTCCCGATTGGATCAAATGCGAATTACGTTGATGCCTATATCGCCTCACCGGGTATTGGAGTTGACACTGAGTAATCCTTCATCGCCCACTCCAGGTCATCGCTGGCCAGCCCCTCTTGCTGATGCTAATGCATCAAATCAATACCTGGGATCTAATCCGGCTCTTGTTATGGGTTCGTTGCTGGCAATTCCACCGAATGTCACAGCCCAAAGTCTGAGACTGACTTCCATTGCAGGTCAAAAAATATTTCAGGCAATGCAAGACTACGGTGCTTATATTGTTGATGATTCTGGTTGGGACTATAATTACCTCTGCGTTGAGCAGAGTGCCCAGGTGGAGTACTCGACAGTGACCGGACATGATTTGTCTGGTGATGCTGCACTCCAAGCCGACTTCACCAAGATCATTGCCGTCGTGAAGGTTGTGAACAACAACGGATCGAACAGCATTGGTGGAGGTGGTACACCACGCCAATCTTTACCACCAGCTATTGGAAACTAACAGCGAAGGGATGAGTTTTAGGTAGGGTTCCGCCACTCATTATTGGTATTGGACAAATGTGGGTTTACGCATTGAGGATTGGACGACGCATTAAGCCATAAAAAACGAGCAAACCTTCGTAACGAGTGAGGTTAAAACCCTTTTAGGACTGGGGTTTAGACTCGACAGATTGAACTGGCTCTGTCTTCGACTCGCTTGACGAGATCTTACTCAATTCTTGTACTTGCTTAAGATGAACATTATTGACTTGGATAATAAAGTTTTCTATTGCCTGTTTTGCCTTTTGCTGACGTTGGGTTTCATCCTCAACATCATAACAACGATAAGCTTCAGTTATTCCTAATACAAATTTTTCTTGCTCAGCTTCTAATAATTCAACGGTAGTATTAGCAGCAACAGAATTTTCTTGAAAAGGAAAGGACGTAACTATACTAGCGACTATAGAGGCGATTGCAGGGAAGATGACGGGGAGCCACTTGAACCACGAAATACCTATATCCAATTTGTCTACTAAAACTAAAATTGGTGTAATTCCAGAGAAAACAACAGTAGCTAATTGCAAAGTATAGTAAATGTTTCTCGAACTAGCTCGAACGTTTTTATAATCGTTAATCAACTCCTGCGAGTACTGTAAAGCTTTTTCTCTCGGTGGAGTTAGCGGATTTTTTGCCAAAAAGTTATTATTAGCCGACAGATAATTGTAGAGTTCGGCTTTCTTGGTGATATCGGACTGATTAGAGTTATTCGATAATTCTTTATTGAGCAGGAAAAGAAAAAGCCAAATAGAAACAAAAGCAGCTTCCCAGATGACTAAATCCTGCTTGTTTGGCAAAACGTAAATAATAATTCCTACACAGACAATACTAGACAGAAATAAATACTCAAGAGTTTTCAGAGGTAACGACATATTGGAACTGATTGAAGGAGATAATTTTTCTACTGTGTTGGAAACCTCATTCTGGTTAAGATTCTCAGAATTAGTCAATTCAGAATTAGTCATTTGTCTGTGTTATTTGTCGAAATGTTGACATTAGAGTATACACCCCTTACCTTATCTACTGGCTACTGGTAAGGGGGAGTTGGGTGAGGATGAGAGGGTTTTGAAAAGAGGCCTGAAAAGTCAGGTGGCTAGATGCACTTACTGGATAGATTCCTCTAGATCGGCTCTTTTCAGCACTACTGAGTTTCCAAATTATGTATAATTGTAACACAAAATATTTTAATGTGCCATCTCTCAATAGTCGGTTGACAGAAGGCAAAAAAGCTGATCATCACATTATGGCACAGACCCCTTACCAGTAGCTAGCAGGTAAGGGGTAGTTGG